>CABXYU010000010.1 GCA_902516625.1 uncultured Pelagibacteraceae bacterium
GTTATCACCACCTAAAGATACAATAATTTCTTTTTTTCTATCAGTTATCTTTAGATTACCGTCTTTAGTTATTTCTCCGATATCACCTGTGTGTAGCCAGCCATCTTTTAAAATCTCGTTAGTTTCTTTTTTCATGTTCCAATACCCAAGCATGACATTTTCACCTCTGACTAAAATCTCTCCATCATCAGCTATTTTTACCTCATTTGTTTTGAAGGGTGGCCCAACGGTCTCGATCTTGATTTCACCAGGAATATTACAACTCACAACAGGTGAAGTTTCTGTCAAACCATATCCTTGAAGTGTTGGCAATCCTATAGAATTTAAAAATTCTCCAATTTTTTGGTCTAGTGCTCCGCCTCCAGAAACAAAGGCTTTTAACTTTCCTCCAAACTGTTTTTTAATTTTTCTTCTTACCAAAATTTCACATAAAAAATTGTCAATTTTTTCTTTAGAAGAGAATTTATCTTTATTTAAATTTTTTGTGCCAAGTGAAATAGTTTTTTCTATCAATTTTTTTTTAAAACCTTTTTGCTTTGAAAAATTAAGAGAAATTTTACTATACAAATTTTGATAAAATCTTGGGACAGCAGTCATAATGGTTGGTTTTGCAATTGACATATTTGGTAATAATTTTTCTAGACTTTCTGCGTAAAAAACTTTTGCACCCAGTGAAATTTGAACATATTGAACTGTGTGCTCGTATGAGTGAGATAAAGGCAACCAAGTAAGAAAAACAGGTTTACTCTTTTCTATTAATGAAATTAAAATTTCTTGAGCACCCTCGCAATTTGATAAAATTCCACCATGACTAAGCATCACTCCTTTTGGATTGCCAGTTGTCCCAGATGTATAAATTATACAAGCAAGATCCTTTCTTTCAATTTTTTTGTTAAAGTCTAATTGATTTTCTAAACTTTCTTTTTTTAAAGATTTATTAAAGATACTTTGTATACTCTCAATTTTATCATTGATATCTTCAAATGATAAAACTTTTATTTTATTTGAAATAAAGTTTTCTATTTTTTTAAATTGTAAGTTATTTGAAATAATGCATATTTTTGGTTTACAATCATTTATAATATACTCGTAATCTTTTTCTGAATAAGTTGTAAATAATGGCACTGTCACTCCGCCAGCATTCATAATTGCTAAATCTGCAATAAGCCACTCAGGTCTATTTTCAGATAATAGAACACATCTATCTCCTTTAGATAAGTTTTCTCTTAAGTGCTCTGATAAAATTTTGATCTTTGTCTCAACTTGATTCCAAGTTAAAAATTCTTTTTTGTCATCTTTTAACCATTTTAAAAATGGTCTATCAGAAACAGAGCTTATCTCCTCGTGCTTTTTAAAAAAAAGTTCAACTAAACTGTTAATTCTACTTAATTCCATATTTTGGTGGGCGAAGAGAGAATCGAACTCTCACTTCTTGCGAAACACGATTTTGAGTCGTGCGCGTCTACCAATTCCGCCATTCGCCCTTGGTTGTTTAATAATTTATTAAATAGTATAAGAACTAAAATTATATTAAAACAAAAAATGTTTAAAAGTCTTTACAAAAAATGTTTAGATTTAGCAGCCCACAAAAGTTCTAAATTTTACTTAGCATTTGTGTCCTTTATTGAAAGTTCATTTTTTCCTATTCCTCCAGATGTGATGATAATTCCAATGGTAATATCAAAAAAAAAGGATTTTATTAAAATCTTTCTTATTACGACAATATTTTCCGTAATTGGTGGTATGTTTGGTTATTTAATTGGTTCTTTCTTTTTTGAATTTGGGATGCAAATAATGAACTTCTATGGTTACGAAAATAAATTGTCTAATATCAAAAATAATTTAGTAAATAATGATAGTTTTTATGCTTGGCTAAGTATACTCTTTTTAGCAGGTTTTACTCCACTTCCTTATAAAGTCTTTACTATTGCAAGTGGCCTTATAGGTTTTAATTTTTTAATCTTCATTTTAATAAGTCTAGTCTCTAGAGGTCTGCGGTTTTTTATTGTGTCATACTTATCTTACAAATTGGGAGATTATTTTTCTGAATTTATGGATAAACATGGGTCCAAATGGTTTACAATAATTGGAATATTAATTGTAATAATTGGTTTAATAATCTATTTAATTTTTAAATCTAATGTTTAATTTTAAAGCCACATTATACTTAAAAATAATCTTAATATTAAGTTTGACGGCATTAATTTCCGCATATTTTATTGAATACGTTCTCGGACACCAACCTTGTAATTTATGTTTAATAGAAAGAATTCCTTATGGATTAAGTGTAGCATTGATAATTACAATGTTTATTTTCAGTAAAAATGGAAGATTTTTCGTTATGATGTTAATCCTTACTTTTATCTTCTCTTTTGTGATTTCAATCTACCATCTTGGAATTGAACAAGGTTTTATTCAGGAATCTACTGTTTGTGGTGTTAAGGATTTTACTGAAAGTATGTCTAAGGAGGATTTAATCAAACAGTTAAATGAGAAGATTGTAAGCTGCAAAGATGTGACATTTAGGATTTTTGGATTGTCATTAACAAGTATTAATATTGTCATAAGCTTATTTTTTATTATAACTCTAGGAAAAATTTATACTACATATGAAAAAAACAGATAGCAAAGTTGAAGAGTTTATAAGAGTTGATCATGCAGGTGAGAGAGGTGCGGTTAAAATTTATGAAGGTCAGCTATTAGCTTTAAATACAATAGTAAAAAATGACACCTTAAAAAAAACAATTGAGGACATGAAAGAGCATGAAATAGAACATTGTCAATTCTTTGAAAGCGAGATAAAAAAAAGAAACATCAAGCCAACAAAATTTTTGCCTTTGTGGGATTTATTAGGTGTAGGCTTAGGTTTTGGTTCAACTTTATTAGGAAAAAAAGCAGCAATGTTATGTACAGCATCTGTTGAAGAAGTTATCGATAAGCATTATTTAGATCAAATTAATCAATTAGGTCCGGATGAGAAGGAATTAAAAAAAAAGATAACTAAATTTAGACAAGATGAACTAGATCATAAAGATATTGCCTATGAAGAAGGCGCTTCAAAAAAAGGTTTTTATTCAATCATGGATAAAATTATTAAAACTGGTTCAAAAATTGCAATTCGTATTTCAGAAAAAATTTAGATTTTAAGCTTCTAACTCTACGTCCCAATATAAATAATCCATCCAACTTTTGTGAAGATAGTTTGGTGGAAAATTTTTACCATTACGATGTAAATCTTCTGTTGATGGTTGAAAAGGATATTGATGAAGCTTCATACCTGAAGTTTTTAATAACTTTCCCCCTTTTCTTACGTTGCAAGCTGAACACGCAGTAACAACGTTGTCCCAATTAGTTTCACCACCTTTAGATCTTGGTAATAAATGATCAAAAGTAAGTTCTTCGCCACTGCCACAATACTGACACGAAAACTTATCTCTAAGAAAAACATTAAATCTTGTAAAACTAGGTTTTGATTGTGGAACAATATAATCTTTTAAAGCAATAACACTTGGTAATTGCATATTAAACGATGGGCTTCTAACCACCCTATCATAATTACTTACTATAATTACTCTATCCAAAAAAACTGACTTGACTGTATCCTGCCATGACCAAAGCGACAAAGGATAGTAGCTTAAAGGTCTGTAATCAGCATTTAAGACTAATGCAGGGCATTTTTCTAATGAAATATTCTCGTCAATAAAATTATTCATTTCATATTTTTAGCTTAAAAAAAAAATTATTTCAATAATAAGTAAAATTAAATTTTTTTCAAAATATAATTTAATGCTATACTTGATGCCTCTATAGGAATATGATGATCACAATTTTTTATTAAATGTGTTTCTATATTAATATTATTTCTTATTAAAAAGTCTTTTGCCTCTAATAAAAAACTTGGTGACACTACTGCGTCAGAATCTCCATGTAATAGTAATATATTAGTAGAATTCTTTTTCCTTTTTCTAAGATTGTCTTGGTCTATGATTTTTCCTGAAAAACCTATAACACAATTATAATTTTGCTCTGCTGTAAGTCCCAGATTAATCGACATCATACAACCTTGACTAAATCCTGCTAAGCAAATTTTATCATTTTCTAAATGATATTCACTTTTAATTTCATTTATAAATTTATTTAATACCACTTCTGCTTTCAAAGATTGTTCTAAAATATAACTAGGATCATCTTTTGTTAAATCAAACCACTGGAATCCCATTGGGTTAATTGAGCATTTTTCATGCCCATTAGGACATATAAAAATTGTATTAGGCAAATATCGTTTCCAATTCATTGATAGCATGCTTATGTCTTTTCCATCCCCTCCATAACCATGAAGTAAAATGATTGCGTGTGCGATTTTCGCATTATTATCTGGTTTTAAGATAGTAGATTCTAGACAAAATGTCATAGCATGTAATTTATGTTTTTTTATTTACAAAACATCCTACAATACAATCATGATATCTGGAACTTTGCTAAAAATATTTTCTATAATTCTTCTTTTTGCTGTGGGAATTGTACTAATATTGGGAATTGGAACACTGTTTAAAGGAGGAGAAACTAGTAAAAAATATTCAAACAAGTTAATGCAATTACGAGTTTTATTACAATTTGTAGCTATTATTATCTTAGTTGGTTTTGCATATTTTTTTAAAAATTAATTAAATTTACTTAACCATTCTACAAATTTTTTATCCTCGAAGTCTATTGAGCCTACGATTCTTGCAAACTCTTCTCCTTTTTTATTAATAATTACTGAAGTGGGTATTCCTCTTAGTTGAAATTTTTTAGCAAGTGTGACAGGTGAGTCAAAATAAGGTTTTAAATTATTTATTTTGAGATTTTCAAAAAAAATTACTGCTTTTTTTGGATTATCTTGACCAATATTAATTGGAAAGATTTTCAAATTGTTCAATTCTTCTTTTTCTTGTAATAAATTTAACGAAGGCATTTCTTCTTTACATGGGGCACACCAGGTGGCCCAAAAATTCAACAATATAAGTTTTCCTTTAAACTCATTTATACTTAATTGATTATTTTGACCATCTAAAAACGTTAAACTATCATACTTTTTGGGTTTTATAAGAACAAGATTTTTTATTCCATCTACCTCTTCGGCAATAGAATTGGTTATTAAAAAAATAAATATTATTAAAAATCTCATATTAAATAGGTATAATTAATTACCATGTCAAAAAATAAAAACAACCAAGCAATATGGTCCACTAGATTAAAAAATAACACTTCTTCCCTATTCCAAAGAGTTGGAAGTTCCATAGACATTGATAAGAAACTTTATAAGGAGGATATTATTGGATCTATTGCGCATGTGGAAATGTTGTTTAGACAAAAAATAATTTCTTTCAAAATTAAGAATAAAATAATCTATGGTCTTAATAAAATTGAAAAAGAAATACTGAGTAAAAAATTTGAATTTAATAGAAGTTTTGAGGACATTCATATGAATATTGAAAAAAGGCTTTTTCAAATAATAGGAGAAGAAGCGGGCTATATCCATACAGGAAGGTCTAGAAATGATCAGGTAATTACTGATCTAAAATTATGGATGAAATCAGCAACAGAAAACATTATTTTCTTAATAGATAAGATTAAGAAAACGACATTAAAAATAGCTGAGAAGAATATAAAAACTATTATGCCAGGTTTTACACATCTTAAAAATGCTCAAGCTATTTCATTTGCCCATTACTTGCTAGCTTATGTCGAAATTTTTAATAGAGATAAAAAAAGATTTAAAAATAATTTTGAAAATCTAAACGAAAATCCATTAGGAGTTGCTGCTTTAGCAGGAACATCTTTTAATGTTGATAGAAATTATACAACCAAAAAATTAGGTTTTGAAAAACCTACAAATAATTCCATTGATACAGTATCTGATAGAGATTTTGTCTTAGAATTTTTATTTAGTGTATCAACTTGTTCAATGCATATATCTAGAATTGCAGAAGAACTTATCATTTGGAACTCGAATGGTTTTAATCTTATAAATTTATCAGATAAAGTTTTGACAGGATCATCAATAATGCCTCAAAAAAAAAATCCTGATTTGTTAGAGTTTTTAAGAGGAAAATCTGGAGTTTCTTATGGAAATTTATTTTCTATGCTAACAGTTTTAAAAGGACTGCCGTTATCATACTTTAAAGATCTCCAAGATGATAAAGAGTTTATTTTTAAGTCTAACGATAATCTTGTAAACTCACTCAAAATACTTGACGAAATCCTTAAGAATTTGACTCCAAACAAAAAAAAAATGCTTCAACTAGCTAACTCAGGGTATATAACTGCAACAGATTTAGCTGATTATTTAGTAAGAAATCACTCAATGTCTTTTAGAAAAGCTTATTTAAAAACAGCTGAAATAGTGAATTATGCAGAAAAAACCAAAAAAAACCTTAATCAATTAACACTAACTGAATTACAGAAAATTGAGCCAAGACTAAATGATAATGTTTTAAAAGTCTTTGATTTATATAATTCCGTGAATTCGAAAAAAACCTATGGTGGTACATCTTTTAGTAATATTAAAAAGATGATAACTAAATATAAAAAACAAAAATGATTAAAAAAATAATATATATTTCTCTAATATCCTGCATGATATTTTCTTGTGGAAAAAAGGGTGATCCTAAATATAAAGACTTAAATAGTAAGGCTGATATCCAAACCATTTCTATAACTAAGATTTAATGAAATATTTTAATAATAAACTTAAAATTGAAAATGTAAGTGTACACTCATTAGCCAGAAAATATGGTACACCATCATACTGTTATTCGTTTAATCGATTAAAAAACAATATTAATTGTTTTAAAAAAAATTTTAACTCATTTGCTCCATTAATTTGTTTTGCTGTTAAATCAAATACAAATTTAAACTTGATTAAAGAAATCAAAAAATTTGGACTAGGGGCTGATGTGGTATCAATGGGTGAATTGATGCTTGCTTTAAAAGCTGGTATTAACCCAAAAAAAATCGTTTTTTCAGGAATAGGAAAAACCTCAAAAGAGATCGAGTTTGCAATCAACAAAAAAATATTGTTAATAAATGTCGAGTCGAGAAGTGAAATAAAAGAAATCGAAAGGATAGCAAAAATAAGAAATAAAAAGGTAGATATTGGTATAAGACTTAACCCTAACACAGACGCTAAAACTTTAAGACAAATTTCAACAGGAAAAAAAGAAAATAAATTTGGTGTGAATGATAAGATATTTTTTGATTTAGTTAATTATTGTAAAAAATCTAAAAATTTAATTCTTAAATGTCTTAGTGTTCATATTGGTAGTCAAATATTAGACCACAAACCATATGAAAAGATGTTGCAAGTAATTGATAGGATAATTAGAAAAGTAAATTACAATTTTGAGTTTATTGATTTGGGTGGGGGTATGGGTATTTCTTATATGGGAAATAAAGAACTTAATTATAAAAAATATTGTTCTGCAATAAATAAATTTTTAAAAAAACATAATTCAAAAATAATTTTTGAGCCAGGCAGATCAATTATAGGCAATACTGGATTTCTTATTGCTAAAATAATTTATATTAAAAAAAATGGTAAAAAAAATTTTGTCATACTTGATGCTGCTATGAATGATTTGATAAGACCCGCGTTATATGGTGCTCACCATAATATATTGCCATCTGAAAGAAGAAACAAAAGATTTGTAAAAAACTATGAGTTTGTGGGTCCAATTTGTGAGACTACTGATAGATTCTCATCATTTAAAAAATTTCAAGAATTAAAGGAAAAAGAAATTGTCACAATCTGTGATGTTGGTGCTTATGGAATGTCATTAAGTTCCAATTACAATATTAGGCCAAAAGCCATTGAATTACTCATAAATGGTTCAAAAGTAAGAATTATAAAAAAAAGACAAAAGCTAAATGAATTAATGTAGTTTTTGATTAGAATGATTAAACACTATCTATTTTCAATTTTCTTTTTTACAGGAATTATTATCATTTCACTGATTTTTTTACCTGCCTTCTTTTTACCCCAAGTAGTAATTTTGAAGGGAGGTAAATTAATGGGGTATTGGACAAAATTTTGCTTAAGAGTTTTTTTGTCATCAAATGTTATTATTAAAGGAGAGGAGAATATTCTTAGAAATCAAAAATTTTTTATAGCTTGCTCTCATCAGTCCATGTTTGAAACATTTTATCTTCAAACAATTTTTAATTCCCCGGTGTTTATCTTGAAAAAAGAGTTAATTTTAATACCGATTTTTGGGTGGTATCTTAAAAAAATTGGATCGATTTCTATTAAAAGAAACCAAATTTCAAAAGATAATTTGAGTTTTTTTAACGATATTTCAAAAATGGTAAAGAGTTCTGATAGACCTATCGTAATATTTCCACAAGGAACAAGGGTTTTGCCTAGTGAAAAACCTCCTTTTAAAAAAGGAGTATCTAGGATTTACCAAGAATTAAAAATCTCATGTCAACCAATTGCAATAAACTCTGGTTATGTTTGGCCCAAAAAAGGACCTAAGCAATCTTATAAAAACATAACGGTGTCAATCTTGAAATCAATACCAGCAGGATTACCAAAAGAAGAATTCGCAAATACTTTGCAAAATTCAATTTATTCTGAACTTGATTTATTAAACTAACCCTTCATTGGCATTACAACAAATATACTATCAAAATCTCCAGGATCTTTTATAAGCGCAGGAGAGCCAGTTTCATTTAAAAACAATTCAATCTTATCTCCATCTAATTGTGATGCAACATCAATTAAGTATTTTGAATTAAAACTAATTTCTAAGTCATGATCAAATTCTACTGCTAAGGTTTCTTTCCCGTCTCCACTATTAGTATTATTCACTGATAGATTTAAAGTATCTTTTGTCAAATTAAATTTCACTCCATCTTTTTTATCAAGAGAAACTGATGCAACTCTATCTACAGAATTTTGAAAAAGCTTTAGATCAATGTTTAACTTTTTTTGATTATTTTTTGGAATAACTTGAATATAATTTGGAAATTTTCCATCTATAAGTTTTGAAATCAAAATACTGTTTTTTAATTCAAATTTAATTTTTGATTTAATATTTGAAATTTTTACTTCTCCGTCATAATTGTCCAATAATGAACAAAGTTGAAAGATAGTTTTTTTTGGTAATATAATTGGATCAAAATCAATTTTCTCATCCAGCCTAATTTTTGAGATCGACATTCTATGACTGTCAGTTGCAACTGCTGTAAGATAGATCTTATCATCTACCTCTGTTTGATGGAAATAAATTCCACTGAGGTAGTGTCGAGTTTCATCATTGGAAACAGAAAACTTACATTTATTTAACAATTTTAGGAGTTGTTTAGATTTAATTGAAAACTCATTTTGCTGAAAATTTTCATCTGTTATCGGGAATTCTGAAGCATTTATACAATTTAGATTAAAAAAAGATTTCTCAGATTCCAAGTGTAACTTTCCATTTTCAGTCATTGCAAAATTAATTTTTTTTCCAGAAGAAAATTTTCTAACAATGTCATACATTGTCGAAGACTGCGTTGTCGTTTTTCCTTCCTCTAACACTTCTACGTTATTTATTTGATGAATAAAAATTAAATCTAAGTCCGTTGCAGTTATTGTTAATTTTGAATTTTGCAAAACCAACAAAATATTAGACAAAATAGGTAAAGTACTTCTTTTTTCAATTACACCTTGGCAATAATTAAGTGCTTGTTGAAGGTCTTGTTGATTAACGTTAAATTTCATTGTCCTTATTATTATATAAAATTTGATTTTTTAGTTTATTGATATTGTCCACCATTTCTGGGTCTTGTTTTTTTAATTTCTCAATGGTCTTAACTGAATGAATTATTGTTGTGTGGTCTCTATTGGAAAATTCTCTTCCAATCTCTGGTAAAGACTTTGAAGTTAAGATTTTTGTTAAATAGATCGCTGTTTGACGGGGTCTTACTAGATATCTTGATCGACGAGATGACAACATCTCATTTTTACTAATTTTAAAAAATCTACAAACCAAAGTTTGAATTAAATCAATGGTAACTTTATTTTCTGTTAAATTAAGCAAATCTTTTAAAACTACTTTAGTTTCTGACAAATTAGGCATTTTTTTGTATATTCTTGCAAAAGATACCACTCTGTTTATTGCTCCAACTAATTCTCTGATGCTTGTATTAATTTCCAAGCTGATGAAATCTTGTATTTCTTTTGATAAATTAATTTTTTCTGAATATAAATTATTAAGATCATCTATTTTCTTTTCTACTATTTTTTTTCTTAGCTCAAAATCTGGTTTTTGGATGTCTACAACTAGTCCTCCTGAAAATCTTGACTTTATTCTTTCTTGAATTCTAGACAATTTATTTGGTGCACGATCAGCAGAAACTATGATTTGAGACCCTTTATCTAAAAGTGCGTTAAAAGTATGAAAAAATTCCTCTTGCATTGCCTCTTTTCCATTCATGAACTGAATATCATCGATTATTAATATGTCAGTATTTCTGAAATACTCTTTAAATTTTACCATATCGTTTGACTTTATAGATTTAACAAACTGATACATAAATCTTTCTGCTGAAATAAACATTACCTTATTTTTTTTCTTTAACTCAAGACCTATTGAGTTTAACAAATGTGTTTTTCCCATTCCAACACCACCATAAAGATAAAATGGATTATAATGAGATTTTATCTCTGTCACTTTTAAAGATGCTTCGAATGCTAATTTATTACTTGATCCAGTTATGAAATTCTCAAATCTCTTATTAGGATCTATTCGATTATACTGTAAATAAGAATCTTTGATAAAAGTGATATTTTCTTTATCATCAACAAAATCATCTTTATCTTTCTCCTTCTTTTCTACTGAAATTGGTTCTATTATCTTAAATTCTATTCTGACAATATCTTTTTTATAATTCGTAATTATTTGTAAAATTTGATCTAAATATCTCGAAGTAATCCAATCACGAATAAATCTAGTTGGTACAGATAACAAAATATAATTTCTAAATTCCTCAACAAAATGAATTTTTTTCAACCAACTTTCATATATATCCAAACCTAATTTACTTTTCATATCATTTTGAATCAACGCCCAGTTAATATTTTCAGATTTAAAATTTTTGTTTATAATAGAGTTAGTCATTTTTTTTGGAGATACTTCAGTTAGAACCTTAATAAAGTTATTGCAACAAATAATTTAAAGAAATAAAAAAAAAATAAAATCTAGGATTGTTTACTAGCACAAATTGAAAATTTTTTTTTATGAAATTTATTTTTACTTTTTATTAATAAATAAAATTTATAATTGAATTTGATTGTTTAAGATTATTTACTAAATCTAAATATTGTGCTCAGGTTAAATTTAATCGCAGATTATGTAGATCAAAAAGTTGTATCTTGCAAACAACCCTCTAGTGTAGGTATCTATAATGATGTTATTTTTTTTGTAATCCTTGAAACGTTTCTAGACGCATTTTGTTTTTTTATAACACCGGTTTTAGCAGTCTTCATCAGTTCGGAATTCAACTTGGGTAAGAATTTTAAAGCTTCAGATTTTTTCTTTTGATCAATCAAAATATTCATTTTTTTTAAAGCGTTTTTATACTTACCTTTTCTTACTTTATTTACAGCTGTTTGCTTTGATATTCTTCTTATTCTTTTGATCGCTGATTTTGTATTAGCCATATGCGCAGGGGTATAACTTGTGAATTAATTTGGGTCAATCAAATAATTAAATATTTTGACAATAATTGCAAAAAAAAGTCGATCTATTCGAGATTACTTTTTTTATCACAATTCCCTTACAGCTTTGTCTTTTGCATCTTAATCCCTTCCTGTTATAGACTTTAAAATCTTTTTGAAAATTTCCTTTTTTTCCTGATGTATTTTTAAAATCTCTTATGGATGAGCCACCTTTTTTAATTGCGTTAATTAATACTCTTCTTGAATTGATAATTATTTTTTTTAATTCTTTTTTTTTTATAAGGTATGCTTTTCTATTTGGATTTATCTTACAAAAAAACAAAATTTCATTTGCGTAGATATTTCCAATTCCTGATACAAAATTTTGATCTAATAGAAAATTCTTAATATTTTTTTCCTTTTTCCTTAAAAAGGAAGAAATATAATTTATATTAAATTTAGATTGAAAAGGCTCAGGACCAAAACAAGATAATCTTTTTTTTAATGAATTAGAATTTTTTAGTATTTGAAAAAAACCAAATCTTCTTGGATCATTATAGACAATTTTTGTATCTTTAAAAATTATTTCAACATGATTATGTTTTTGGGGTAAAGTGGGAGTATTGTAAAAACTGGAATTTGTAAAAAAATTTTTTTTATTCTTTGAAAGAATATGAATCGTACCTGACATTCCAAGATGGAATAGGCAAAATTTACCGTCAGATAAATTCAAAATAATATATTTTGAAAATCTATCTACCTTTATTATTTTTTGATTTTTCATTATTGAAGCGAAATTTGTTGGAATTTTAATTCTTAAATTCCTATTTCTTACAATTATTTTTTTAACCTTTTTTTGTTTGATCTTTTTATCTAGTGATTGTCTGACAATTTCTACTTCTGGTAATTCTGGCATTAAGTATTATATTCCATATATAATTTATTTTTATGCAACAATATTTACAGAATAAAAAAGGATTAGTCCAAAATGTTTTTAATCAGGTCTATGATCAGTATGATCTTATGAATGATTTTATGTCATTTGGTATTCATAGATTATGGAAAAAAAATTTAATTTATTTAATGAATCCATCAAATGACAAAAAACTTATTGATGTAGCAAGTGGTACAGGGGATATTGCTAAACTCTATTTAAACAAATTATCAAAAAATGCAAAAGTAACTTGTGTTGATCCAAATTTAGGAATGATTAAAAAAAGTAAAGAAAAATTAAAAAAATTTAAAAATGTTAATTTTATTATCTCACCTGCTGAAAAAATACCTCTAAAAGATAATTCTTTTGATTTTTACACTATAAGCTTTGGTTTAAGAAATACAAAAGATTTAGGAAAGGCATTGTCGGAGGCCTATAGGGTGCTTAAACCAGGTGGTCGATATTTATGTCTTGAATTTTCAAAGATCCAAAATTCAAAATTAAATTTTGTTTACAAAAATTATTCTAAACTAATTCCTTCAATTGGAAAATTAGTGGTTGGGGAAAAGGAACCATACGAATATTTGGTAAAAAGTATTGAAAATTTTATAAATCAAGATGAATTGAAAGATTTGATGAAAAAGAATGGCTTTCAAAACTGTACATATGAAAATCTTTCAGGTGGTATAGTTTCAATTCATAGTGGGTGGAAAATATAATGCTAAAAAAATTTATAACTTTATTTAAACTTGGAAGAAAAGTTGCAAAATCAGATATTCTCAAAATTACATCAAAATTTAAAGAACCCCCATTAGCAGTAAAAATATTATTTAAATTTTTGTCCTTTTCATTTTCAAGAAAAAACGAATATAACGAAAATAAAGACGAGGGTGAAAGATTGTCTAGTTCACTAGAGTCTATGGGAACAACTTTTATAAAACTTGGTCAATTTCTTGCGACGAGACCAGACATTATTGGCGATGAACTTTCTGCTAAACTTGAAAATCTTCAAGATAAACTTCCACCATTTTCACTGATAGAGGCAAAAGAAATCATCAAAAATGATCTTGGTATTGACACTTATAATTCTATAATAAATATTAGTGAACCGGTTGCTGCCGCATCTATAGCTCAAGTTCACAAAGCACAAATAAATGATGATGGGACAATTAAAGATGTTGCCATTAAAATTTTAAGACCAAATATTAAAAAAATATTTAACGATGAAATAGATGCCATGATGCTTTTTGCTTTTTTAATAGAGTCTTTTGTCAAAAAAACTAAAAGATTAAAATTAGTCGAGGTGGTTTTTTTGTTAAAAGAAATAACTAACTTAGAAATGGATTTAAGATTTGAAGCAGCAGCAGCAAATGAATACGCTGAAAATACTAAAAACGATGTTGGTTTTAGAGTTCCACAAATTTATTGGAATTTTACAAGTGAAAATGTCATGACATTAGATTGGGTTGACGGCATATCAATTAGAGAGACTAAAGAGATCGAAAATAGAAATTTTAAAACAGATAAAATTGCTGAAGCAATCATTCAGAACTTTTTACGACATGCAGTAAGAGATGGTTTTTTCCATGCAGATATGCACCAAGGAAATATTTTTATTGATAATAACGGTCATATAGTTCCTATTGATTTTGGAATAATGGGTCGATTAGATAAAATGAGTAAAAGATTTTTAGCTGAAATATTGTTTGGATTTATTCAAAGAGATTATCGTAAAGTTGCGGAGGTACATTTAGTGGCTGGACTAGTTCCAAAAAATGTACCTATTGATGATCTTGCTCAAGCATTAAGGTCAATTGGTGAGCCAATTTTTGGACAGGCAGTAAAAGATATCTCTGGAGGAAAATTATTAAAACAATTATTTGATGTTACAGAAAAATTTAATATGCAAACACAACCTCAATTATTAATGTTGCAAAAAACAATGGTTGTAGTTGAAGGAGTTGCAAGAAAACTTAATCCAAATACTAATATTTGGACTACCTCAAAGCCAGTGTTAGAAAGTTGGTTAAAGGAGACCAAAGATCCAATGACTTCAATCAATGAAACTCTACAAAATACCTCGGAGGTTCTTAAAAGATTGCCTGAGTTACCTGAGATAATGGATAAGGCTAATCAAGCTTTAACATTCCTAGCAAGTGGACAAATACCACAAAATTCAAATTCCTATAATGCTCTAAATACAAAAAAAATAGAAATGACTGCATTTAGGAATCAATCTATCATTGGTTTATTAGTCCTTGTAATTTTTGGGTTATTGGTATTTTAATTCTTAAAATGAAAGATTTAACAAATAAAAAAATTCTATTTATAATTTGTGGAGGAATTTCTGCATATAAGAGTCTAGAAACAATTAGACTTTTAAAAAAAAATAATGCTGAAATTAAAACAATACTCACTAAAAGTGCAAAAGAATTTGTAACCCCCTTATCTATTTCGTCTTTATCTCAGGGTAAGGTTTATGATGATATTTTTAATATAGAAAATGAAACAGAAATGGATCATATAACTTTATCAAGATGGGCTGACGTAATCATTGTAGCCCCTGTAACTGCAAATACTATTTCAAAACTTTGTATTGGGTCATCTGAGGATTTAGCTTCAACTGTAATTCTTGCATCAAATAAACAGATTTTCTTAGCCCCAGCTATGAACGTCAGAATGTGGGAACATCCGTCCACTAAAGATAATGTAAAGAATTTACAAAAATACGGATATAAATTTATTGGACCAGTAACTGGGGAAATGGCTTGTGGTGAATATGGCGAAGGGAAGATGTCTGATCCGCTAGACATTTTTAATGAGATAAGCGATTTTTTACTTGCTAACCAAAAAAATAAAAAAACTAAAGCATTGGTAACTGCAGGCCCAACTTATGAATATCTCGATCCTGTGAGATTTATTTCAAATAAATCAAGTGGGAAACAGGGTTTTGAGATTGCAAAATCATTATCAAAAAAGGGTTTTGATACAACGTTAATATCTGGTCCTACAAATCTGAGTATTAATGAGGATATAAATCTTATCAAAGTTGAAACTGCTGAAGAAATGTTAAAAGCCACTCAGAAAAATTTACCAGCTGAAATTGCAATATTTACAGCTGCTGTTGCTGATTTCAAAATGAAAAGATTAAATATAAATAAAATAAAAAAAAAAGATAATTTATCTTTAGATTTAGAAAAGAATGTAGATATACTTAATTATGTATCAAATCACAACTCAATGAGACCCAAATTAGTGATAGGTTTTGCTGCTGAAACAGATAATTTAGATGAAAATGCCATTAAAAAATTATCAAATAAAAATTGTGACTGGATAATTGCAAATGATGTCTCAAAAAATAATTGTGGTTTCAACTCAGATTATAATGAGGTTGTGATACACTACAAAGATACAAAAAAACAAAAAGAAAAACTCTCATTTAAGAAAAAGTCAGAAATATCTGAGGAAATAGTCGACAGAATTATTAATCAAATTAGTTAATGGCTAAAGTACTAATAAAGAGATTAGATCCTAAAGTAAAATTACCTACGTATAAAACAGATGGGGCATCGGGGATGGATTTAATGGCATTCATTGATAATACAATTTCTTTAAAACCAAAAACGTCAATATTAGTTCCAACAGGTTTATCTGTTGCATTTTCAAAGGATTTTGAAATTCAGATAAGACCACGTTCAGGATTAGCAGCTAAGAATAATATAAGTGTTTTAAATACACCAGGCACTATTGATAGTGATTATAGAGGAGAGATTAAAGTAATCATTTTCAATCATAGTAATAATGACTTTATTATTAATAATGGGGATAGAATAGCCCAGATGATTTTAACACCTGTTGAAAAAATGGAATTGGAAGAGACTAATGATTTACCAGAAACTCTTAGAGGGGAAAGTGGTTTTGGATCAACAGGTAAATGAAATCAAAATTAAATAAATATCAAATTGAGAGATTTTCACGTCAAATTATTCTTAAAAAAATTGGAATTTTAGGGCAAAAAAAAATTGTTAATTCGAAAGTTTTAATTGTTGGAATGGGGGGATTAGGTTGTCCTGCAGCAGAATTTTTAGCAAGAGCAGGTGTAGGTTTGCTTGGGATAATCGACTATGATAAAGTTGATTTGTCAAACCTTCATCGTCAAAGTTTGTATAGCAATAAAGATTTGAATAGATTTAAGGTAAATGTTGTAAAAAGTAAATTAAATCAAATAAATCCTGACACAAAAATTATTCCTTATAGAATAAAAGCTAATAAAAATAATTTTGAAAAAATTCTAAAAAATTATGACTTTATAATTGATGGATCAGATAACTTTAAAACAAAATTTTTAATAAATGACATTTGCAACAAATTTAAAAAATGTCTCATTACTGGAGCAATTAGTAAGTTTGAAGGTCACGTTTTAACATTTAGCAACAAAAATAAAAAAGACCCTTGTTTAAGGTGTTTTTTCCAAGAGGATGAAATTTCTGACGATATATTAAATTGCGAATACGACGGAGTTTTGGGCAGTGTTGCTGGTGTAGTCGGAGCTATCCAAGCAAATGAAGTTTTAAAGCTGATCCTTAATATCGGTAAGAGTTTAAATGGGTTTATTTTGATTATTGATTTACTAAATTTAAATTTTAGAAAAGTAAGAATTAAAAGAAGAAAACCATGCTTGTGCAATTAAATGCAAAAATTTTAATAATTTTTTTTATTTTTTTTTTAATGCCCTCTGCAAATACAGAAGAAATTTTCCTTTCATTAAAAAAAAGTAAAGTAAATGTGAGATATGGCCCAAGTTTTGACTCCCCTATAAAATATGTTTATAGAAAAATAGATTATCCGATAAAACAGATAGATAAAAAAGAAAATTTTAGACGAATTATTGACATCAAAAATAACAGTGGGTGGATACATGTTTCTCAATTAAAAGAAATAAACTCATTAATAACTCTTGAAGATGAAATTTTATTTAGAAAACCAAGTTATTTTTCAAAACCTATTGCAAAGATTAAAAAGGGAAGAATGCTAGTTGTTCAAAAATGTGAAACTAATTGGTGTAAAATAAAATCTGAAAATTTTAAAGGATGGTTGAAAACAAATAATGTTTGGGGTTTAGACAATTTAATTAAAAAGTGATTGATAAAAAAAAATTTTTAATTTTTAAAAGGACTCTCTAAAACACAGGCGACTAAGTGGATCCTTGCCTGTTCACCTCCATTAAAAAAATTATGATACTTCGTATTATTTGTTATCCAAACTTTTCCATCAGCAGGAAGATGTTTTGCAACATTTTCGATTACCATTGAGCAGCCTTTGTTTGTAATTATAGGTATGTGAAGTCTACATTCTGGATCCTTATGCCAACTTAAAGTTGATCTCGGTTCTTTTAACAGCAATCTTACTCTTCCTAACTTAAATTTTTTACTTAATGTTTCGTAAACTTCTTTAAAGTAAGTATTTTCAAATTCTGGAACTAATTGTGAATATTTAGACTCATCTATATCTTTGTCTCTTGAAACTTCTTTTCCTGTGTCGTCCGCAATAGTCCAATACCTGCCTCTAATATTATTTCCTTTGATAGAATTTTCATCATTTGGAATTTGATTGATTGGTATAGCTCCAAAATGAGTAACTCCTGGAGAATTAAATTGTTTCTTTGTTAAAATCTTTTCTAAATCTTCTCTTAATTTTGAAATATCAAAATTTAGATCTGGAACTTGGTAAAAATCCTCAAAGCTAACTGTTGCCATAAATATAATTTGTTTTTTCTGATTAATTTAACTTTAAATCAAATCTATCTGCATTCATCACTTTGACCCATGCTGAAACAAAATCTTTGATAAATTTAGGTTGGGAGTCCACGCACGCATAAACTTCAGCTAATGCTCTTAATTGCGAGTTAGATCCTAGGATAAGGTCAACTCTAGTTCCTTTCCATTTTATTTTATTTGTTTTTCTATCTGTTCCTACAAATGTTTGCTCTGTTTCATCTGTTTCTTTCCAAGTAATCCCCATATCTAGAAGATTTATAAAATAGTCATTAGAGAGCGTTCCAGGTTTTTTAGTAAAAACTCCTAATTTTGATCCATCATAATTAGTATCCAAAACTCTCATACCGCCAATAAGAACTGTCATCTCTGGCGCTGTAAGACCCATCAATTGTGCTTTATCGATCAATTTTTCCTCAGCAGATACATTTTCGAACCCACTGAGATAATTTCTAAATCCATCTGCCTGAGGTTCTAACAAGCCAAATGAATGGACATCTGTTTGATCTTGTCTCGCATCTCCTCTTCCTGGTAAAAATGGTACCTCAATTTTATGTCCAGCTTTTTTAGCAGCGATTTCAATTCCCACATTTCCAGCCAAAACTATTAAATCAGCCATAGATACACGTTTTTTCTTGGTATCAAATTTAGCTTTTATTTTTTGTAATATTTTGATGATTTTAGAAAGTTTTTTTGGATTGTTAATCTTCCAATTATTTTGAGGCTCTAACATTATTCTCGCACCATTAGCTCCGCCTCTTTTATCAGATCCTCTAAAGGTTGATGCTGAAGCCCAAGCTGTGGATATTAAGTCAGAAACAGAAATTTTTGATTTTAATATTTTAGACTTAAGAATTTTTATGTCTTTTGTTTTGATCTTATATTTTGGTTTGCTTATAGGATCTTGCCAAATTAGTTCTTCTTTTGGAACTTCACTGCCTAAATAGCAAGCTCTTGGCCCCATATCTCTATGAGTTAATTTAAACCACGCTCTTGCAAACGCATCATGAAACTCATCAGGGTTTTTGTGGAAATGTTTCGTTATTGGACCGTAACTTGGATCAACTTTAAGAGAAATGTCAGTTGTCTGCATCATTGGTGGATGCAAAACATTTTTATTGTGAGCATCAGGAACCATTTTTATTTCTTGGCCATTTTTCTTTGGTGTCCATTGGTGAGCACCTGCCGGACTTTTAGTGAGCTCCCATTCATGACCATATAAGCAATCTAAATATCCCATATCCCATTTAATTGGGTTTTGAGTCCATGCGCCCTCTATACCACTACTTATTGTATCTGCACCTTTCCCAGACTTATAGTTACTATTCCATCCAGTTGATTGATCTTGAATTTTAGAAGCTTCAGGATCAGGTCCTTTGTGAGATTCTGGTGCTGCGCCATGAGATTTTCCAAATGTATGTCCTCCAGCAACGAGAGCGGCTGTTTCATAATCGTTCATAGCCATTCTACCAAAAGTTTCTCTAATATCATGGGCTGCAAGCAGCGGGTCAGGGTTTGCATCAGGGCCCTGTGGGTTTACATAAATTAATCCCATATGTGAAGCGCCTAATGGTTGCTCTAAATCTCTTTTTCCACTGTATCTATTTACACCAAGCATTTCTTTCTCTGAACCCCAATAAACGTCATCTTCTGGCTCCCAAATATCTTTTCTCCCACCACCAAATCCAAATGTTTTAAACCCCATAGATTCTAGAGCTACATTTCCAACTAAAATAAACAAATCTGCCCATGATATTTTTTTTCCATATTTTTTTTTAATTGGCCATAAAAGTAATCTTGCTTTATCTAAATTCACATTATCTGGCCATGCATTAAGTGGTGCAAAACGTTGATTCCCTGTTCCAGCTCCGCCTCTTCCATCGCCAGTTCTATAAGTGCCCGCAGCATGCCATGCAAGCCTGATAAATAAAGGACCATAATGGCCGTAATCAGCTGGCCACCATTCTTGTGAATTTGTCATTAATTTTTTTAAATCTTTCTTAAGAGCCTTAAGATTTAATTTTTTAAATTCTTTAGAATAATTAAATTTTTTACCCATTGGATCTGACAATTCTGAGTGCTGACTTAGAATCTTTAAATTAAGACTATTAGGCCAAAAGTCTCTGTTTGTTTGTCCTCTTCCAGCAGAGAATTTTGCAGATGTTCCCGCTCCAGTAAATGGGCATTTACTTAATTGTTCAGTCTTAAATGATTTTTTTTTATAACTTTCTGTGCTCATAATTGTCTCCTGATGTCTAGTTTATAATGATTCTAAAAAGGTGTCAATGAGATTAAAAAGTTAAATTTTTGAAAATTAATCTTCAAGTTTAACTAGAACTTCTACTGATTTAATTTTTTTTCCGTTAATTTTTTTCTTTATGTTTATTGGTCCAACATCAGAATTTTTTAAATCAATCAATTTTTCTTCTTTAAGATCATAAAAGTGGTGATGGTTAGAAATATTTGTATCAAAGTATGTTTCGCTAGAGTTAATAGAAATTTGTTTCAAATAACCCTTTTTTTCAAATGCTCTTACTGTATTATAAACAGTGGCTAAAGAAATATTATTATTTATTTGTTTTTTTATTTTTTTTACAAGATCATTGATTGTAAAATGAAAAGTTTTTTGCGTATTAAATAAAACTTGACATATTCGAAGTCTTTGTTTTGTGGGTCTTAATCCAGAATTTCTCAGTTTTTCAATATATTTCACAAAAAAGACAATATTATCTAAATTAGTTCTAAACAACAGTAAAAAGTATATTATAAATAGCTAAAATCTAGTATTAAGAGTATTCAATTTTATGAAAAAAAATTCATTTACATATGATGAACTTATTAATTGTGGAAATGGTAAACTTTTTGGTCCAGGTAATGCAAAATTACCTTTACCACCAATGCTCATGTTTGACAGAATAACTGAAATTAATGATAATAACGGAACCTTTAAAAAAGGTTCATTAAAAGCAGAACTTGATATAAAAAAAAATCTTTGGTTTTTTGATTGTCATTTTAAAGAAGACCCGGTAATGCCTGGATGTTTAGGACTTGATGCGATGTGGCAATTAGTAGGTTTTTACCTTGGCTGGATCGGTAACCCTGGTAGAGGAAGGGCTCTAGGTGTTGGAACGGTAAAATTTACAGGAGAGGTTTTACAAAACATTAGTTTAGTAAAATATGAGATAGATATGAAAAAAATTATGTCACCAGGTGGAACTACTGTGGGTCTTGCGAATGGAGTCGTTTTGGCAGATGAAAAAAAAATTTATTCAGCTGAAAATTTGAAAGTAGGTCTTTTTAAATAATGAGAAGAGTTGTTATTACGGGTTTAGGTATTGTTTCTTGTTTAGGCAATAATCAAGAAGAAGTATATCAATCACTTCTAAATTCTAAATCGGGAATATCTTTTGCAGAAGAATATAAAGAACATAATCTTAAAAGTCATGTACACGGTAAACCAAATATCAAACTTGAAGATCATATTGACAGAAAGACAATAAGATTTATGGGATCTGGTTCAGCTTATAATTATATAGCAATGAATGAAGCTATAAAAGACTCTGGTTTAGAAGAGAAAGATATAAGTAATTTTAAAACTGGTATTGTTATGGGCTCAGGAGGTCCTTCAATTGAAAATGTTATTCTGGCAGCTGACAAAACTAGAGCTAAAACTCCAAAACTAATGGGACCGTTTATTGTTCCAAGAACTATGGCAAGTACAGCTTCAGCAACACTTGCTGTTCCCTTTAAAATTAAAGGAACAAATTACACAATGAGTTCAGCATGTGCAACTAGTGGACATTGTATTGGAAATTCTATGGAACTGATTCAAATGGGCAAACAAGATATTGTATTTGCAGGTGGTAGTGAAGAGTTGCACTGGGCAATGACAGCAATGTTTGATGCAATGACAGCATTATCCTCAAAGTATAATGAAACACCTCAATCAGCCTCTAGAGCTTACGATAAAACTAGAGATGGCTTTGTAATTGCTGGCGGTGCTGGTGTTTTGGTGCTTGAGGAATATGAGCATGCTAAGGCGAGAGGTGCAAAAATATATGCCGAATTAACTGGCTATGGAGCAACTTCAGATGGGTATGATATGGTAGCTCCATCAGGTGAAGGAGCTGTAAGATGTATGAAAATGGCTATGGCTACTGCAAAAAACAAAATTGATTATATCAATACTCACGGAACATCTACTCCAGTTGGAGATATTACAGAGTTAAATGCTGTCAAAGAGACTTTCGGATCAGAAGTTCCAAAAATTAGCTCAACAAAATCTCTTTCTGGACACCCATTGGGAGCAGCATCAGTTCACGAAGCCATATATTGTCTAATTATGATGAAAAATAATTTTATTGCTGGTTCAGCTAATATTAATGAGATGGATGAAGAAGCCAAAAAATTTCCTATTGCAGCTAAAACCGAAACAGGAGTAACTTTAAATACAGTAATGTCTAATAGTTTTGGTTTTGGTGGAACTAATGCAGCCTTAATTTTTGAAAAGGTATAGTTATGACTTTAATGAAAGGTAAAAAAGGATTAATTATGGGCGTCGCTAATGAGAGATCTATTGCGTGGGGTATTTCACAAAAACTTGCTGAAGCTGGAGCTGAGCTTGCATTTACTTACTTAGGAGATGCATTAAAAAAAAGAGTTGTGCCTTTGGCTGAAAAATTAAATTCAAAAATAACTTTCAGTTGTGATGTTGAAAAAAAGGAAGAGGTAGTCAAATTATTTGAAGATATTAAATCTCAGTGGGGTGAAATTGATTTTGTAGTTCATGCTGTTGCATTTTCAGATAAATCAGAGTTGTCTGGTGAATATTTACATACGACTAGAGAAAATTTTTTAAGAAGTATGTTGATTTCGTGCTTTTCATTTACAGAAGTTGCTAAAGAGGCTACAAAAGTGATGAAAAATGGTGGCAGTATGTTAACTTTGACTTATGAGTCTACTAAGGCTATTCCAAATTATAATGTAATGGGTGTTTGCAAATCTGCGTTAGAAGCAAGTGTTAAATATCTTGCTAGAGATTTAGGTGTTAAAAATATAAGAGTAAATGCTATTAGTGCTGGACCTATTAAAACATTGGCAGCTTCAGCTATCGGAGATGCAAAATTTTTATACAAATGGAACGAAGACCATTCTTTCCTTAAAAGAAACGTAGATATTCATGATGTTGGAAATTCGGCGTTATATCTACTAAGTGACCTTGCAAATGGTGTTACAGGTGAAATTCACTATGTAGATGCTGGATATAACAAGGTTGGGATGCCAGATCCAAA
>CABXYU010000011.1 GCA_902516625.1 uncultured Pelagibacteraceae bacterium
ATCGAGGGGGCAGTTAGTTCGATTCTAACACGGCCCACCATACTGCACATTTTTCTTAAAAACATTGATGCTTGATAATATTTTTTATTAATATAAAACAAAAATATTTAGGGCCTGTAGCTCAGTTGGTTAGAGCAGTACACTCATAATGTATTGGTCCCAGGTTCAAGTCCTGGCGGGCCCACCAATATTTTTAACTTTTTGCAAATTCTTCTAAGACTTTGAAAAGTGCATCTATGTTTCCATCATTAGAATTAAGTATAGAAGAAAACTCTTCCTTTTGAGTTCTTGCTAAACTTAAACCTTCAATGATTAAATCCCTTATTAAAGGATTTTCTGGATTTTTTGTATAAATTCTCCAATCAATTTTTACCTCAGGTCTATCGTCTTTAGCCAAAAGCAAGCTGTAAACAATAGTATAATTTTTATTTAAAATTTTTTTATCATAAACATCAATTTCTGGATTAGTATATTCGGCCAACGTTATTTAAAACAATATTTTTAAATTGACAATTTTTGGTATTTTTGACTAATTTTTTAAAGTTTTTGCTGCTCGCCTCAAATGAGTGAATCTTTTCTAGATCGAAGTTTTTAATAAATTTTTTAATTGTTTCACCATGATGTGCTCCTACATCAAAGATTATAATTTCTTTTCCTAATTTTTTTTTTAATAAATCAAAAATTTTTTTTTGTTGAAAGTAATCAAAGAAATTTATTAATTTTTGAATTATAAAAATTCTTAACATTCTAGATCTAGTTTAATAAAAATTCTTTAAACTCTAGCTTTCTAAAAAACTTTTTAGTTGTTTAGATCTACTTGGATGCTTAAGTTTTCTTAAAGCTTTAGCTTCGATTTGTCTAATTCTTTCTCTAGTAACAGAAAATTGTAGTCCTACTTCCTCAAGCGTATGGTCTGTATTCATTCCAACTCCAAATCGCATTCTAAGCACTCTCTCTTCTCTTGGTGTTAGCGTAGATAAAATTTTTGTAGTAGCCTCTCCTAGATTTGACTTTATTGCTTGTTCTAGAGGTGCTAAAGCTTTGGTATCTTCAATAAAGTCACCTAAACTACTGTCTTCTTCGTCTCCCACTGGTTTTTCTAAAGAGACGGGCTCTTTAGAGATTTTTAAAACTTTTCTTACTTTGTCTAAAGGCATTCTTAATTTTTTTGCTAATTCTTCAGGCGTTGCCTCTCTTCCAAACTCACTTAAAATTAATCTTTGAGTTCTTACGATCTTGTTAATAGTTTCTATCATGTGAACAGGAATTCTAATTGTTCTTGCCTGGTCTGCTATAGATCTGGTTATTGCTTGTCTAATCCACCAAGTTGCATATGTAGAAAATTTATATCCTCTTCTGTACTCAAATTTATCCACCGCTTTCATCAAGCCTATGTTTCCCTCTTGAATCAAATCTAAAAATTGAAGACCTCTGTTAGTATATTTTTTTGCAATTGATATAACTAATCTTAAATTTGCCTCGACCATTTCTTTTTTTGCTATTCTTGACTCTTTTTCACCTTTTTGAACTCTGCTTACTAACCTTTTAAAATCAGTCACAGACATTCCAATTTTATTACTAATTTCTACAAGTCTTTCTCTTATATTTTTAAACTCATCTTTATTTTTGTTAAAAAATTGTTTCCATTGAGGATTTGTATCTAAAAATTTTCTAAGATTCGGATTAATTTCATTTCCTATGTAAAATTTAATAAACTCCCCTCTTGGTATTTTTTGATTCATTGCTAATCTCAAAAGATTACCCTCAAGTGAAATAATCTTTTTATTTTCAACATAATGTTTTTGAACTAAATCCTCTAATACTGATGGTGATAATTGTAGTGATTTAATATTTTCTAATATTTCATTTACGATCTTTTCGTAACTTTTCTCTTTTGCAGTAGAAAAAGTTTGTGAATTTAAAACACAGTTCAATTTTTCTTTTTGATACTTAATTAATTTATTATATTCCTTAGTAAGTGTATTGACTGTTTTTAAAACTTTAGGTTTTATCTCAGTTTCCATTGCTGCAAGTGTAGGATTAAATTCCTCATCATCATCTGTTTGACTTTCATCTTTATCGGTATCACCAGCATTTTTTTGTTTAGCACTTGGTCCTGTGGACTCGTCTTCCATGTAATTTGTATCAATATCAATTATTTCTCTTACAAGAATTTCATCATTTTGTAATTTTTGATCCCAGTCAAAAAATTGTTGAGCGGTAATTGGGCTTTGAGATAATGCAATCAGCATTACATCTTTTCCTGCCTCTATTCTTTTTGCAATTGCAATTTCCCCTTCACGTGAAAGCAATTCAACACCACCCATTTCTCTTAGATACATCCTTATTGGATCATCACTTTTTTCAATGGTTTTTCCTTCTTCTTTTGATGAGCTTTCTTTTTTTCTTAAGACCTTAAAATCAGATTTTTTTTCAACTAATGATACCTTCTCATCTAGAATATGGATAAATGCTTGGGCTAAATTCTCATCGGACAAGTTTCTCTTTCCAAGAGATTTACTGAGTTCTTCATATGTTATAAATCCCCTGTGGGTTCCGCGACCCATCAATCTAGCAAATGATTTTGTAATTATTCTTTCCACGACAATTTAGTTTGAGAGACTTATATAGTGCTAATTGCACAAAAATCCATTAATAATTTTTAAATATTAATTGATATTTTGCTTTTTTTTAAGCTCTTTTAGCTCATTAAAGGTAGCCTCACTTAGATCTTTAGAAAACTTTGATTCTAATTCTTGGATTCTGAATTCTAAATCGTAATTATTTAAATCTCTAGAAATATCATCTAACAACTCTATTATAATTTCGCTGTTCTCAAGTTTATTTTTCAATATATGTTTGATAGGGGCAAATTTATTAATTCTTCCAATAATCTGATCATCAATATCTAGTTCATTAATTGAAGCAATGCCTCCAGTCCTAATCTTAGAAATTATTTTTTCGAAAATAAGTTTATTTAAATCAGTAAAAAGTTTTATATTTTCAAATAAATGTAGATGTTCCTGTGCAAATTTTAAGTTATTCATAATTAAGTATAAAAGAGAAAATTCTTTTAATTCTACTCCAGATAATGATTGGCTTTCATTAAAAAATTTTTTTGTCATTTCTAAAGATTTGACTTTTTTATTATAAGGTTTTTTTTTAAATTGAGATGTATGCGGTGTTAATTCAGAAATTTTTTCCAGAAAAAACTCTAAAACATATTTTTTTATAAAAGTATCTTTTATTGTATTGGCAATCTCTCTTAACTTTTTATCAAAAATTGCCATTGATGAAGGATTATTTGATGTTTTTTTTTTATAATGGCTAAAAATAAATTCATGTATTGAAACTTTATTTTGTGTGGTAAAATCAATGAAATAATTTTTTCCATTTTTGTTAATAAAACTATCAGGATCCTCATTGTCAGGTAAAAATAAAAATGAAATCTGCTTATCTGGTTTTAGCTCTTTAATTGAGTTTTCAGCAGCTCTTAAAGCTGCTTTATAACCACTCTCATCACCGTCAAAACAAATAATTATATCTTCAAAAAATTGATTTAACGTAAATATTTGCTTATCTGTTAATGAGGTTCCAAGATTTGCAACAGCATTTTCAATTCCATTTTTACTTAAGCCCACTACGTCCATATACCCTTCTACTAGATAAATATTATTTAATTTATTTGATAACTTTCTTGCGGAGTCTAAATTATATAAATTTGATCCTTTTTTAAAAAATAAAGTTTCTGGTGAATTAATATATTTTGCTAAGAAGTCACTTTTTTCAATTATTCTTCCACCTAAAGCAATAGGTTGTCCAGAAATATTATTAATTGGAAAAATTAAACGACCCCTAAATCTTTCAACAATAATATTTTTTTTTTCGTCTAGATAAAATAAGCCAGTTTCGAGAAGATCATTTGTTTCAAAGTCATTATTTAATTCTTTTAAAAAATCTGGGTTTTTATTTACATAACCAATCTTGAATTTTTTAACTTGTTCTTTATTAAGTGATCTTTGTTTTAAATAATCTCTAACAGTTGAATGGAGCTCATTTTTTAAAAGATCATCATGATAAAAATCCACATATTTAGTGTATATTGACGAATAAATTTTCCATTTCTCCTCTTTTTCTTCATCCTGCTTGGAAAATATATAAGGTTGCATGCCAGCAATATTTGCTAAGTATTTTACAGCTTCGCCGAATCTAAGGTTTTGGGTTTTCATGACAAAATCAAAAATATTTCCATGCTCTGCTGTTGCAAAACAATGATAAAATTCTTTCTCATCATTAACAGTAAAAGATGGTGTTTTTTCATTTTTAAAAGGAGAAAGACCAATAAACTCTTTTCCTCTTTTTTTTAAACTAACTACTTTTGATACAACAGACGAAACCTTCAGTCTTGTTTTTATTTCATCAAGATAATCTTTTGGATATTTCATTACTTGTTTAATAATTGTTTTAGCAAGCCTCCTGCTTTGGCAAAGTCAATTTTATCTGCATGTTGTTTTTTTAATTCACCCATTACTTTTCCCATATCTTTTATGGAGCTAGCATTAAATTTAGAAATAATTCCCTCACATATTTTTTTGGTTTCTTCGTCACTAAGCTGTTTAGGTAAAAAACTTGTTAAAATATCATATTCATTTTGCTCAACCTCTAAAAGGTCTGTTCTATTGTTCTTTTTATAAATATCAATTGATTCGGCTCTTTGTTTAACCATTTTTTTTAATAGTTTTTTTATATCATCATCATCTGTCTCTTTCTTATTCGGACCAGATCTATTAAATATATCTAAATCCTTAATTGATGATAAAATTAGCCTATAAGTTGAGATTTTTGATTTATCTTTGGCTTTTAGAGCGTTTTTGTATTTAGTTTCAATTATTTCTTTTAATGGCATAATTTTTTAATGTACTTAAAAGAAATAATTCTTCAAAAGAAAAATTGTTTTTTTACAATTTTACATTACATCTCTGTTGCCATAATAAATCAATTATTGTATTAACCTTTAACTTATGAGTTGTAATTGATAAAAAAAGCAAAAAAAACTAACTCAAAAAATTCACAAATTAATACAGGCATTTTAGTTCTTGAAAATAAAAAGATTTTTAGAGGTATTGGTATTGGTTATCAGGGAGAGGCCACTGGAGAAGTTTGTTTTAATACAGCTTTAACGGGATATCAAGAAATCATATCAGATCCATCCTATGCAGGACAAATTATTAACTTTACTTTTCCACACATTGGAAATGTTGGAACAAATAAAGAAGATTACGAGTCTGATAAAATCTGGACCAAAGGAGTAATATTTAATTCGGAAATAACATCACCATCAAATTATAGATCTCTTCTTCATCTAGACACATGGCTGAAGAAAAATAAAATTGTCGGAATTACAGGATTGGATACCAGAAGTTTAACCAATTTCATTAGAGACAAGGGTGCCCCTAAAGGGACTATTGCTTATTATAAAAATAGTAAATTTAATATCAGTAAATTAATTAATACGACAAATAAATGGGTTGGATTAAAAAATCTTGACCTCGCAGAAAAAGTCACAACACCCAAAAACTATGTTTGGAAAGGACTTAAAACATGGAAAAAAGAAACTGGTTTCAAAAAAAATAATAGAAATTCTTTTCATGTGATAGCAATTGATTATGGAATTAAGAAAAATATTTTAAGATATTTTTCAGACTTTAATTGTAAAGTTACTGTTGTTTCTTGCAAAACACCGGCAAAAAAGATTTTGTCCCTCAAACCAAATGGTATTTTTCTTTCAAATGGGCCGGGGGATCCAGCTGCAACAGGAAAATATGCAATTGATATAATAAAACAATTAATTAAGAAAAACTTACCATTATTTGGTATCTGTTTAGGTCATCAAATTCTAGCATTAACATTGGGTGGTAAAACAAAAAAAATGAAATTAGGTCATAGAGGCGCAAATCATCCAGTTAAAAATTTAATTCATGATAATGTAGAAATCACCAGTCAAAATCATGGTTTTGAAGTCGTCAAAGAAAATTTACCAAAAAGTATTGAGATCACCCATAAATCTTTATTCGATAATAGTATCGAAGGGATAAAGTTAAAAAATAAACCTGTGTTTTCAGTACAGTATCATCCTGAGTCAAACCCAGGACCACAAGATAGTGTATATTTATTTCAAGAATTTATTAACAACATGAAAAAAAATGCCAAGAAGAAAAGATCTTAAAAGAATATTAGTTATTGGAGCTGGTCCAATCATAATCGGACAAGCTTGTGAATTTGATTATTCAGGAACTCAAGCATGTAAGGCATTAAAAGATGAAGGTTACAAAGTTATTTTAATTAATTCTAATCCAGCAACAATAATGACTGATCCAGATATTGCTGATAAAACTTATATTGAGCCAATCACCTTAGAAATTTTAGAGAAAATTATCATAAAAGAAAAACCAGATGCAATTCTTCCAACAATGGGAGGTCAAACTGCACTAAACCTAGCAATGGAGGCAGAAAAAAAAGGAATTTTAAAGAAATACAAAATAGAACTAATAGGAGCAAATTCTAAGGCAATTGCAAATGCCGAGGATAGAAAAAAATTTAGAAAAAATATGGTGGATATTGGTTTGGATTTACCAAAATCTGAAATTGTAAATAACATAAATCAATCATCGAAAGTTCTCAAAAAAATTGGATTACCAGCAATAATTAGACCAGCATTCACACTCGGAGGGCTTGGTGGTGGAATTGCAAAAAATAAAAAAGAATATCTTAAAATAATCAGAAATGGATTACATGAGTCACCAGTAAGTCAAGTCTTAGTAGAAGAATGTTTGGAGGGCTGGAAAGAATTTGAAATGGAGGTTGTTAGAGATAAAAAAGATAATTGCATAATTGTCTGCTCAATTGAAAATGTTGATCCAATGGGTATTCACACAGGTGACTCAGTCACAGTTGCACCTGCTCTTACCTTAACAGACAAAGAATATCAAGTTATGCGAAACGCATCTATTGCCTGTCTTAGAAAAATTGGTGTTGAAACAGGTGGATCAAATGTTCAATTTGCAATCAACCCAAAAAATGGACGGATGGTTGTTATTGAAATGAACCCAAGAGTTTCAAGATCTTCAGCACTTGCATCCAAAGCAACTGGATTTCCAATTGCTAAAGTCGCTGCTAAATTAGCAATTGGTTATACTTTAGATGAATTAAAAAATGAGATAACTAAAGTAACTCCAGCCTCATTTGAGCCAAGCATTGATTACGTAGTAACTAAAATTCCAAGATTTACTTTTGAAAAATTTTCAACTTCTCCTGCTATATTGGGAACCTCAATGAAGTCTGTTGGTGAAGCAATGGCAATTGGAAGAAATTTTAAAGAGTCTCTTCAAAAGGCTCTGGTTTCTCTGGAAACTGGCTTTTCAGGGTTGGATAGAATATTTGACATTAGTAAAACCCTTATTGAAAAAAAACTTAAAGGAAACATTCCTAATAAAATATTGCTAATAGCAGAGGCTATAAGGAAAAAAATCAACTTAAATAAAATATATAAATTATCTAAAGTTGATCCATGGTTTTTAGAACAAATTAAAGAAATTGTTGATAACGAAAGTATAATAAAAAATAGAGGGCTCCCAAAAAATTTTAATGAATTTAACAAAATAAAATCAATTGGTTTCTCCGACAAAAAACTTTCTGAACTTACAAATATTTCTGAGGAAATAATAAGAAAAAAAAGGTCAGCTCTAAAAATATTTCCAATTTTTAAAAAAGTTGACACATGTGCTGCTGAATTTAAATCATATACTCCTTACATGTATTCCACATATCAAAGAAATTTTTCAATTGACTCTGAGTGTGAGGCAGAACCATCAATAAAAAAAAAGATTATCATTTTAGGCGGTGGGCCTAATAGAATAGGACAAGGGATTGAATTTGATTATTGTTGTTGCCAAGCAAGTTTTTCTCTTAAAGAAGCTGGCTTTGAAACAATTATGGTGAATTGTAACCCCGAAACAGTTTCCACTGATTATGATACAAGTGATAGATTATACTTTGAGCCGTTAAAGGAAGAATACGTTTTTAATATTATTAAAAAAGAAAAGGAAAAAGGAAACTTAATCGGTATTATAGCACAATTTGGCGGGCAAACACCTATCAAACTTGCAAAATTTTTACATGAGAACAATCTTCCAATTTTAGGTACTCAATTTACCTCAATAGATTTGGCAGAAGATAGAGATAGATTTAGAAATCTTCTTAATAAGTTAAAATTGAAACAAGCAAAAAGTGGTATTGCAAAAACTTTTAGACAAGCAATACAAATTTCAGATAAGATTGGTTTACCTTTAATGGTAAGACCATCATACGTCCTCGGTGGAAGAGCAATGGAAATAGTTCACGAAAAAAGTCAACTTAAGAAATTTGTTCAAGAAGCTTTTAGAGTAGCAGAAGAAAATCCAATTCTTATTGATAAATTTATTGATCACGCAATGGAGGTAGATGTTGATGCAATTTCAGATGGAAAACAAGTGTATGTAGCCGGAATAATGCAACATATCGAAGAAGCTGGGATTCATTCAGGTGATTCTGCATGCTGTATACCACCTATATCTATAAAACCATTTTTAATCAGAGAAATAGAAAACCAAGTAAAGAGTTTAGCTATAGCTTTAAAAGTTAAAGGTTTTATGAATATCCAATTTGCAATTAAAAATGATGAAATTTTTGTTATTGAGGTAAATCCAAGAGCAAGCAGAACAGTACCTTTTGTTTCAAAAGCAAAAGGATTGCCGCTAGCAAAAATTGCTTCACGAGTGATGGCTGGAGAGAAATTATCTAAATTTAAACTTAAAGATAAGTCTAAAGGCATGTATGCTGTAAAAGAAGCTGTGTTTCCTTTTAATAAATTTCCAAATAGTGATTTACTGTTAGGTCCTGAGATGAAGTCAACTGGTGAAGTTATGGGTTTTGATAGAAATTTTGGAATAGCTTACGCAAAAAGTCAAATCGCATCATCAAATTCTTTACCTAAAAAAGGACTTGCATTTTTATCATTAAAAGATTCTCATAAAGATGAGGGAATTGAACTAGCTAAAGAGCTATTAAAACTAAATTTTTCTTTATGTGCAACGAAAGGTACGGCTGAATATATAAAAAAACATGGAATGAATTGTAAAATGATTAATAAAGTAAGCGGTGGATCGCCACATATAGTTGACGTTTTGAATTCCAAAAAAATTGCTCTAGTAATTAATACTGGTGGAGGAAATAGTGAACACAGACTTAATGATGCTATAGCTCTAAGAAGAGCAACTCTCAAGAATAAGGTTCCTTATTGTACAAATATGTCCACCGCTTTAGCATGTATAAGTGGAATAAAATCTCTAAAGAAAATAAAATTAGATATTTCCGCATTACAAGAACAAAAATAATTTTTTTCAATTTAAAGTTGATAAATTAATTTCACTCCAGAGTTGAAGATTCAAAAAAAATTTTTTTATTTTCTTGTGCTCAAAATGACCAGTGAGAACTAGTTTTCATTTGAAAAATTTCACTAATTGTTATTAGATTAATATATGAGTTCGGAAATACATAAATACATAGAAACTTCTCTTGAGAAGAAAAATATACTTAATGCTGATGTAATAAACTTTCCCCAAGAAAATAAAAAAAAAGTTTCAAATGATTTAGATGTCAATAAATTTGGTTATTGGAAGCTTTATGATAAATCTTACGAAAATGAAGATGGTGATCAACTTAAAGCAGTAGTAGGAATATGTTTTATGTTTAGTGTTCTTATTTTGTTAGGATTGTATTCAAGCCTAGTATAAAATTTTATTTATTTACTTTCCAATCTGTCTGAAAAGTTACATAATTCACTTGAATACATCGTCTCTCTTTTATAATCTTTTTTTTTTCCATTCCGTGCCATGTATTTGGACCACTAGTAAAAAAATATCCATAATTGTGTTTGTAAGGAACAGTCTTTACCTTTTCCATTTTTTCATTATAAAAATCTGTTCCTAAATCCTCTGACTCATTAGCATTATTTACAAATATTAGACCAGACATTAATTTTTCTTTAATATCACAATGGGGTTTTAACCAAAATCCTTCTCGGTCACAAATTACTTCAACTCTTACATATGAATTAGACAGATCCTTGCCTATCATTTTAGAAATTTGTTGGTGAGTTTCTTTAGTTTGAAGTTCATTAATAAATTTTACTAAGTTAGGAAATTCTGGTGCATTTTCCTTTGTAATAAAACATCTAAATTTTATAGCCTTTCCACCTGAAGCTATTCCCTCTCTAAATTCAGCGGCACCCCCATCTATTGCTCTCGTACCATCATAATTCAGATTATGTTTACTTACATCTGGAATGTCAGCATTAATAATTTCCTGAATAGCACCATCGCTAAGAGCATCGCTATACTCCCAGTGATCAAAAGGATGGTTGTGTTTTTTTGAATTATTAATAATGGAATTAAGAAAAATCATAATCTTTAATCTTACTCTTTATATAGTTTGATATTTTATCAGTTTCATAAAGCTTTTCATACTGCCATTCTTCTATTGTATTTTCTAAATCTTTAATAATATTTAAAGATTTAAATAATCTGAAAAAACTTTTAAACCTTTTATTTTCCCTAATTGGTCTCATTTGTGCGACATATATAGGCTTTCCAGTCATAGCTGCCTCTGAAATCATTGAAGTTGAGTCACACGTAACAATAATATGATCAGACAATTTAAGTGCAGATAAATAGGCTTTTTTATCAATATTATCGATTATAATCTCGTCAGTGCTAAAATACTTTTGTGCTTTTTCAATAATTCTTGCTGGGGTCCTCATTGAAGGTATGAAAATAAGTTGGTAACCATTCTTGATAAAATTATCATTTATTTTTAAAAATATTTTATCGATCGAACTCTCATTAAAATCATAGTATTTATTAGGTCCACCAACAATCATGCTTACTATTTTTTCTTTAGAGATTCTTTTCTTAAGATAATTCTCATTTTCCTCTAATTCCTCATTTCTTAAGTAATGTATTGCACCTTTTGTTGTGAGAACATTCTTTCCAATTATATTATCATGCTCGGGTGCAACAATGAAATCAAAATTATTGAGGGATACTTTGGGATCTTGAATGTGTATATTCATAATTTTGTCTTTAAATTTTCTTTTTAAAAATATTGAGGGGATTACACTTTTTCTTCCACAAGAGATAACAATATTAAAATTTTTTTCAATTTTATTTTTAAAAACAAAATTTCGGACAGGCGTTAACTTGGGAGGAATTAGCCTCCAAAAACTGCTCAGTTCAATTTTTTCGTGTATAAAATCTATGTCTAAAGCTCTTGCTAACCCCTCTACTTGACTTATCATGCCATGCATGCCCTCGGTCAATAATATCCCTTTTAATTTAGTCATTAATTACTATATAGCTTTCATATGAGTCAAAATCCAACTAAACACACAAAAGTGTTAATAATTGGGTCAGGTCCAGCAGGATATACTGCTGCAGTTTATGCAGCGAGAGCAATGTTAAAACCCATATTAGTTCACGGAGCTCAACCAGGCGGACAACTAACAACAACAACTGATGTTGAAAATTACCCAGGTTTTGCAGATGTAATTCAAGGTCCATGGTTAATGGATCAGATGAAAGATCAAGCTAAAGCGGTTGGAACTGAAATGATAGAAGATCACATAAGTTCAGTTAATTTAAAATCAAAACCTTTCGAAGCAATAGGTGATAGTGGTCAAAAATATACTGCTGACAGCATTATTATTTCTACCGGAGCTCAAGCTAGATGGCTTAATATAAAATCTGAACAAGAGTTTAGAGGTTTTGGTGTTTCAGCTTGTGCAACGTGCGATGGTTTCTTTTTTAAAGATAAAGAGGTTGCTGTAGTTGGTGGAGGTAACGCTGCAGTAGAGGAAGCGATGTTTTTAACTAAGTTCGCATCAAAAGTTAAACTCATTCATAGAAGAGATAGTTTAAGAGCCGAGAAAATGCTTCAAAAAAAATTAATGGAAAATAAAAAAATAGAAATTATTTGGGATTCTGTAGTTGAGGATGTTATTGGCGATCAAAAACCAAAAAATGTTAAAGGAATTAAGATTAAAAATGTGAAGACTAATAAAATTGAAGAGCTTAAATTAGATGGTTTATTTATTGCGATTGGACACGACCCAGCCACCCAATTATTTAAAGATCAACTAAAGATGGATACTGAGGGATATTTGGTTACTAAACCAGACTCTACAGAAACTAATGTGCCGGGTGTTTATGCAGCTGGCGATGTCAAAGATAAAACATTTAGACAAGCAGTAACAGCTGCTGGAATGGGCTGTATGGCTGCTCTTGAGGCAGAAAAATTTTTATCTCACTAAAGTGAAAAATAATTTACATGTATTTTTGGGTGCTACCGTGGCTGATGCTGCTGCAAGACCTTTGCATTGGGTTTACAATCAAAAAAAGCTCAATTCTTACATAAAAGGAAAGAAAGATTTCTCTTTTCTTAAAAAAAATAAAAGTCCTTTTTATAATATTAAAACAGGTAAAGTCTCTGGTTATAATGAGATAGGTCAAGTTATGTTAAAAACATTGCAAGAGGATCAAGATAATATCAATGAACGTTTCAAAAAAAATATTCTTAAAAATTTTGGGCCTGGAAGTATCTATTGGAAAAATTTAAAACTTAGATCTAAGTACAAAAAGGTTAAAGACTGGCGTGATATTATTAAAGGACCATGGATTCATCAAAACGTAATTGAAACTGTAAAAAATATTAAATCTAAAAAAAAAATAACTGGTGGCGCTAAAGTAAATGAGTCCGATGGTTTTTGTGCTAGTCTACCATATTTCCTCTATGGTTATGATTTTAAAAACTTAGAAAAAATAATCTCTTCTGTAACAATTTCAAAGATTAGTCTAAAATATGCACTAGCAAAATTTAATTTAATAGATCTAGCACTTAAAGGTGCAAAAAATCCAATTGATGCATTTGTTAAAAAATTTAGAAAAAATTCTTATTTTAAAATTATTATAGATGACATAATTAAAATTAAAAAACTAAAATTAAAATCTCATTCATTAATTGTAAAAAAATTAGGAATGGCTTGCAGTTATCCAGGAACTTTCAATAGCTCTATTCATGCAATATTAACTTCAACTAATTATAAAGTAGCTATTTTAAAAACAATTAAGGCTGGTGGATGCAATTGTTCTAGGTCAAATTTTATTGGCGCCTATTTTGCCGCTTTAAAAGGATTTAATTCAATTCCAAATTCCTGGATTAAAAAAACTATACCAGCAAAAAAAATTTTAAATCAAAAATAAAATTATTTATTTAAACTCTCACAAAAGGACTTGATTCTATCCATAGCTTTTTGTAAATTTTGCATTGAGGTAGCATAAGATATTCTAAAATAACCATCTAACCCAAAAGCTGAGCCCTGCACTACTGCTACATTAGACCTCTCGAGTAACTTTTGAACAAAATCTGAATCTGTTTTTAATTTCGTTTTGTTATTCAATAAATCTTTACAGCTTGGAAAAACGTAAAAAGCACCATTAGGTGTTAAACAAGTTATTCCTTTAATATTATTTAAACTTTTTACAACAAAATCTCTTCTTTCTTTGAATGCATTAGATCTCTCTTGAATAAAATCTTGTGTTCCATTTAAAGCCTCTACTGCAGCAGCTTGACTTACAGATGAAGGATTAGATGTAGATTGAGATTGGATTTTTCCAATAGCTTTAATAATATCTTTGGGGCCAGCTGCATAACCAATTCTCCAGCCAGTCATTGCATAAGACTTGCTTACTCCATTCATTGTAAGAGTTCTGTCTTTAAGTTTTGAAATTTGAGCAATAGTAAAGAAATTAAAGTTATCATATTTTATATGCTCATAAATATCATCACTCAGTATGTAAATTTTTTTATTTTTAAGTAAAACTTTTGCCAAATCCTCTATTTCATTTTTAGTATAACCCACACCAGTTGGATTAGATGGTGAATTTAATATTAACCATTTTGTTTTTTTGGATATAGCTTTTTGAAGTTTTTTTGCCGTTAACTTAAATCCTTCTTTTTCATCACACTTTACTATCTTTGGTTTTCCTCCTGCTAATAAAACCATATCTGGATATGATACCCAATAAGGTGCTGGGATTATTACCTCATCACCTTTATTAAGCGTTGCCATAAAGGCATTATATAAAACTTGTTTACCACCAGTCCCAACTGTAATTTGGTCTGAGGTAAAATCTAAATTATTTTCTCTCTTAAATTTTTCGACAATAGCTTTTTTTAAGGCTGGAGTTCCATCAACCGCAGTGTATTTTGTATCCCCCTCTTTAATAGCTTGAATGGCTGCTTCTTTGATGTTCTCTGGAGTATCAAAATCAGGCTCTCCTGCGCCAAGGCCTATTACATCTTTTCCAGCTGCTCTTAATTCTCGAGCTTTTTGAGTAACTGCAATAGTTGGTGATGGTTTAATTCTTTTTAGAGTTTCTGATATTATGCTCATTGAAATATAAATTAATTCTACTACGTTCTTTAATATATGGAAAATACTTATCAAGATTTAATTACAGATATTCAGAGCAAAAATCCAAAAATTAGTGGAAAACTTGAAGGTGGTAAAAGGTTTAAAATTAAATCTGACTTCAAACCCGCCGGAGATCAACCAGAAGCTATCAAAAAATTAGTTAACGGGGCTAACAAAGAGGAATTCAACCAAGTGTTACTTGGAGTAACTGGATCAGGAAAAACTTTTACTATGGCTAAAGTTATCGAAGCAACAAATAGACCAGCGTTAATTTTAGCTCCAAACAAAACATTAGCTGCTCAACTTTATGGTGAGATGAAAACATTTTTTCCAGACAATGCTGTTGAATATTTTGTATCCTATTATGATTATTATACTCCAGAAGCCTATGTTCCTAGATCAGACACATATATTGAGAAAGAAGCTTCTATTAACGAACAGATAGATCGAATGAGACACTCAGCTACGAGATCTCTTCTTGAAAGAGATGATGTGCTTATTGTTGCTAGTGTGTCCTGTATTTATGGATTAGGTTCAGTTGAGGCATATAGTAAAATGACCTTAACACTTCAAAAAAATTATGATTATAACAGAGAACAAATAATAAAGTCTTTAGTTGCTTTACAATACAAGCGTAATGATCAAAACTTTTACAGAGGAACATTTAGAGCAAGAGGAGAGTACCTGGAGATCTTTCCTTCACATCTGGAAGATAGAGCATGGCGCCTAAGTCTTTTTGGAGAAAAACTTGAACAAATTGAAGAGTTTGATCCACTTACAGGTGATAAAGTTAGAGATTTAAGTTTGGTTAAAGTTTACGCAAATAGCCATTATATAACTCCCAAACCTACAATTGAACAAGCTGTAATAAATATAAAAAAAGAGCTAGAAATTACTCTTAAAAAACATAAAGCTGAAAATAAATTACTTGAAGCACAAAGATTAGAGGAAAGAACAAAATTTGATCTTGAAATGATTGAGGCAACTGGTTCTTGTGCAGGTATTGAAAATTATTCAAGATTTTTATCTGGTAGAAAACCTGGTGAACCCCCTCCTACTCTTTTTGAATACTTCCCAGATAACACATTGATTTTTGTCGATGAATGTCATGTTACAGTTCCTCAGTTAAATGGGATGTACAAAGGTGATAGATCTAGAAAAAGCACTTTAGCAGAGTATGGTTTTAGGCTTCCATCTTGCATGGACAATAGACCATTAAAGTTTGAGGAATGGGATTTAATGAGAACGCAAACAGTATTCGTGTCAGCAACACCTGGTCCATGGGAATTAGAACAAACTAAAGGCAAATATATAGATCAGGTTATAAGACCTACAGGACTTATAGATCCACCAGTTGAAATAAGGCCTGCAAAGAATCAAGTTGATGATCTTATGCATGAATGCAAAAAAGTAGTCGAAAAAAATCATAGAGTTTTAGTCACAACTCTCACAAAAAAAATGGCAGAAGATTTAACAGAATACCTTCATGAGAATGGAGTTAAAGTTAGATATTTGCATTCTGATATCGATACACTAGAGAGAATTGAAATAATGAGAGATTTAAGGATGGGTGTATTTGATGTTTTGGTTGGAATAAACCTTTTGAGAGAGGGTTTAGATATTCCTGAGTGCGCATTAGTTGGAATTTTAGATGCAGATAAAGAAGGTTTTTTAAGATCTGAAACTTCTCTAATTCAAACAATTGGTAGAGCAGCAAGGAATGTTGAAGGTAAAGTAATTTTGTACGCAGATAAAGAAACTAAAAGTATAAAAAAAGCAATGCAAGAAACTGATCGAAGAAGATCTATCCAACTTGCATATAATAAAAAACATAAAATAGATGCCAAAACTGTTAAAAAAGAAATCAGTGATATCTTAGAAAGTGTTTACGAAAAAGATTACGTAAAAATAAGTGAGGGATCTAACGTTGGTGGAAATCTAAAAAAACACTTAAAAGCACTAGATAAGAAAATGAAGGAGTCAGCTTCAAATCTTGAGTTTGAGGAAGCTGCGAAAATAAGAGATGAAATAAGAAAATTACAAAGCACTGAACTTGAAATAACTTTAAACCCTAAGATAAGACAGTATGATGTAAAAAATAAAATTTACCCTAAGGGTAGATCTACTCTAGGGATGCCTGGTACAAAAGTTACAAAAAAAAGGGATAAAAAGTGGAAGCACGGAAGATAATTATTACTGGTGGAGCTACAAGAATAGGTGCTGCAATAGCTACAAAATTATCTGGTTCAAATATAGAAATGGTGATCCATTACAATAAGTCAAAATCTAAAGCTGAAAGTTTAAAGAAGAAATTACAACAATTTGGAACAACAGTTCATTTGGTGAAAGGTGATTTAAGCAAAGAGAGAGATGTGTATAAAATAATTAAATTCTCTAAATCAAAAATGAAGTTTTTTGATTGCTTGGTAAATAATGCCTCATTATTCGAAAACGATAAATTAGAAAACTTTACTTCTAAAAGCTGGGAAAATCATATTTCTACAAATCTTAAAGCCCCTGCTCTTTTATCAAAAGAGTTTTCAAAGAACGTTAGAGGTAAAAATAACAATATTATCAATATAATTGATCAGAGAATATTTAAGCTTACTCCATATTTCTTCTCATATACATTAAGTAAAACAGGCCTTTATACTTTAACCAAAACAAGCGCGATGAGCCTATCACCAAACATAAGAGTTAATGGAATAGCTCCAGGGCCAACAATCAAAAATAAAAGACAATCAGAAAAACATTTTAAAAGTCAATATTTAGCTACACCACTTAAACAACAAGTGGATGTTAATGAGATTTGTAATGCAGTTGACTTTTTTATAAAAAACAGTTCTATTACAGGGCAAGTTTTGGCAATAGATAGTGGTCAAAGCTTAAATTGGCAGACACCAGATATAATTAAAGGCAAAGAATGAAAAAAAATAATCTCAAAGTTGTAAAAATAGATAAAAATAAAAGCTTATTTAATTACGAAAAAAAAATTCTAATTAACGAGTTGGTTTTAGACTTAAAGCTAGGGTATTACGATTTTGAAAAAGAGAATTCTCAGAAAGTAAAATTTAGTCTTGAAATAGATTATCAAGATAAAAAGCCATCAAATGATAAAGATCTTAGATCAATCGTTAATTATGGAACCATTGTAAAATTAATCAAAAAACTTGTAAAAAAGAAACATTATAATTTTTTAGAAACTTTGGCTGAAGCAGTTTTTGATGAATTATTTAAAGATAAAAGAATTGGTAAAATTATGCTAAAAATTGAAAAATTAGAAATTCTAAAAAATTGTTCGTCAGTTGGAATACAAATTTCTAAAATAAGAAGCCATGTTAAGTCCTGAAGCTGGAAAAGAAATAATTAAAAAAGAGTTACCTTTAATACCAAAACTCCCTGGGGTTTATAGAATGTTAAACTCTAAAAATGAAATCTTATACGTAGGAAAAGCTAAAAATCTTCCCAATCGATTAAAGAGTTATGTTTCAGAGAAAAATCATATCATTAGAACTGAAAGAATGTTGTCTCAAACTGAAAAGCTCGAAATTACAACTACAACAAATGAAAGTGAGGCTCTATTACTAGAGGCAAATTTAATTAAAAAACATAAACCAAAATTTAATATATTGCTTAAAGATGATAAATCTTTTCCCTATATATTTATCTCAGATCACGAATTCCCAAGAATTGAGAGACATAGAGGAGCAAAAAATAAAGCTGGAAAATATTACGGGCCTTTCGCAAGCTCACTGGCAGTAAACAGCGCTATTAAAACTCTTCAGCGTATATTCTTGATCAGATCTTGTACGGACAAACAAGTAGAGGCAGGAGATAAAACTTGTTTTAATTATTTTTTAAAAAGATGTGCTGGTCCTTGTGGAGGAAAAATAAATAAAAATGATTATGCAAAACTTGTAGAGGCAGCAGATGAATTTTTAAGTAAAGGTAGGTCAAGAAAGATACAGCAAACTCTTTCTTCCCAAATGGAGAATGCTAGTGAAGAATTAGACTTTGAAAAAGCTGCAATAATAAGAGATAAGATTAAATCTTTAAATATAATTCAGTCTTCTCTAACTATCAGTGATGTAAATTTAACTGAGGCAGACGTAATAGCCGGATATAAAGAGTCTGGAAAGACATGTATTCAAGTTTTTTTTTATCGATCAAAACAAAATTGGGGAAATCAAGCTTTCTTTCCAAAACATGACCCAGATGAAAAATTAAGCAACATTTTGAACTCTTTTGTATCACAGTTTTATGAAAATAAAGCTGTTCCAAGATCAATAATTCTGAGTGAAGAAATTAAAGAAAAAAAATTAATAGAAAAAACTCTTTCAAAAAAAGAAAATAAGCAGATTTATATCTCTATTGCAAAGAAGGGATCAAAACTAAAAGTTATTAACTTAGCAATTAAAAATGCTAAAAATAGTTTGAATAGAAATCTTTATGAAAGTCAAAATAATAAAGAATTACTAGATGAAATTTCAAAAAAATTTAAAATTGACAATACTATAAGTCTAATTGAGGTTTATGATAATAGTCATATACAAGGAACAAACAGTGTTGGTGCCCTGATAACTTATGGTGAAGAGGGTTTCGTCAAAAAAAGGTATAGAAAATTCAATATTAAAAACGAAAACTTCAAACAGGACGACTATGGTATGATTAGAGAGGTCTTGGGCAGAAGGTTCAAACGAGCGATACAGGAAAAAGGAAATTACTTAACCTTTCCAGATCTGGTACTTATTGATGGTGGTAAGGGACAATATTCGTCAGCAAGAGAAACCCTCAACGAATTAGGATTAAACGAAATACCCGTTATTGCGATAGCAAAGGGTAAATTTAGAAATAGTGGGAATGAAACTTTTTTTCATAATGGCAAAGAATTTAAGTTTGCAAAAAATGACCCCGCTTTATTTTTTTTACAAAGAGTACGTGATGAAGCTCATAGATTTGCAATTAGTGCTCATAGAGCAAAGAGAAAAAAAGGGATCTCGAAATCAATGTTGGATCAAATAAGCGGTATTGGAAGTATAAGAAAAAGAGCTCTTTTAAATCATTTTGGCTCTGCTAGAGCAGTCGAGTCTGCAAGTCTTGATGAAATTAAATCTGTTGAAGGTGTTGAGGAAAAAGTTGCAAAAAAGATATATAACTTTTTTCACGAATAAAAATTAATATGCTTAAAAAAATACCAAATATTTTAACAGTTGGAAGAATTTTAATCGTTCCTTTTTTTGTTTTAGCATTTTATTTACCAGGCTTTTACGGAGATCTTACTGCTCTTATTCTATTTATAGTAGCATCATTTACAGATTTTTTAGATGGCATGTTAGCAAGATTTCTAGGTGAAGAGTCAAAACTGGGAGAATTATTAGATCCTATTGCAGATAAAATAATCGTTGCAACTGCTTTGATACTGTTGGTTATGGATGGAACGATCCGTAACTACGAAGTTATTGCAGCAATAATCATCTTGACAAGAGAAATTTTAATATCTGGTCTAAGAGAATTTCTAGCAAAGGGAAAAATTGGTTTACCTGTCTCAAGCCTTGCAAAACTTAAAACTGTTTTACAAATGGTATCCATTGCACTTTTATTATCTGGAGAGACTGGAAATAAAATTATAAACTTCCAAGATTATAATGCTCAAACTATAGGAATTATTCTGCTATGGCTCTCAGCGGCTCTTACGTTATTCACAGGATATGAATATGTTCGAAAAGGAATTGACCATGCTATTTCTGAAGACAATAAAGATTAAGCTGCTTTTTTCTTTTTTACTAAAGTTTGATAACTTTCATTTAAATCAATAATCATATCACATACTTTGTATTGATTTTCAGCTATGCATGATACTGGTGTTACTTCTGCAGCAGTACCAGTTAAAAAACAACCAACGAAACTCGGTAACTCAGATGGATTTATTTTCCTTTCATGTACTTTAATATTTTTTGATTTTGCAATACTAATTACGGTTCTTCTAGTAATTCCATCCAAAAACGAGTCTGGGACTGGAGTATGAAGTTCGCCATTCTTATCTTTAAAAAAAATATTTGCTCCTGTTGCCTCAGCAACATTCCCCTCATGATCTAACATAAGCGAGTCAGTATAACCCTGTTTTTCTGCTTCATGTTTTGAAAGAGTGCAAATCATATAAAGTCCTGACGCTTTTGTATCCCAAGGAATTGTATTTGGAGCTGGCCTTCTCCAATTCGAGATATTTAATTTAATTCCTTCAATTTTTAGTTTGGGGTCAAAGTAAGATCCCCATTCCCAAGTTGCGATCGCTACATGTATTTTTGTTTGTTGAGCAGATATTGCCATCATCTCGCTTCCTCTCCAAGCGACTGGTCTCACATATCCGTTTTCGACTTTTTGAGTGGAAATAATTTTTTTTGATGCTGCATTAATTTCATTTTCACTATAAGGGATATCAAAACCCATTCTTTTTGCTGAGTAAAATAATCTAGAAGTATGCTCCTCTAATTTAAATATAGAACCGTCATATACCCTCTCGCCCTCAAAAACGCAGCTTGCATAATGTAGGCCATGGCTTAAAACATGTACTTTTACATCGGACCAATCGACTAATTCGCCGTTGTACCATATTTTTCCTGATCTTTTGTCATAAGGTATCATGTTATGAAATAAAATTCTTACTGAAAAATATCTTTGTATCTATAATATGTCAATATAACTTACCAAAATGAAAGAGCTTTTATATCTAAAAGATGATCAATTAAAAGATTTAATAGAGAAATTATTTGTGGGTTATAGAGAAACTTTTTCAGATTCTAAAAATATCTTGAACAAATACTCAATAGGTTTAGCTCATCAAAAGGTCATACATTTGTTGTCAATGTATGAGGGAATAACAATATCTACATTATTAAAAAAACTTAAAATT
>CABXYU010000012.1 GCA_902516625.1 uncultured Pelagibacteraceae bacterium
AGTTTTGAATACCAGTTGTTTGTCTGATATTCCTGACAGTTACTCCAGCATAATACAGAGATGAAAGAAGATAAGCACAATATTTCGGATCAACTATTCTTGAATTCGAACGACAAACATTGGTGAAATTTGAATTCACAGTTGGAAAATCTGGATCTCTATCAAATATAACAACTCTTCCCACTGGAGTTTTTTCTCCTCCTCCTGATTTCTCTAAAATTAAATCACCGTTTTGAATAAATTTTTTTGAGTTATCACTCAATTTAAGAGATCTTAAAGTTGGTATTTCCATCTTTACAGATAGATTTTGCATTTCAAACTCTGTAACTCTAATAACTTTAACTAAATCTTGTGTTTGATCAATAACTGGGTCATCTCCCCAAGATCCACCAAAGTAATCAATAAGAAGACGTTTAATTTGAACTATTTGCCAATGTTCTGGTATTTTGCCTATCCATTCTACTTCACTGTCTTTCATTTTCGTATTAGGTTTCAATCCTTTAGTTACTGCTTTTTTTAAAAAACTAATATTTTTCTCTTTGAATAATTCAACTTTTTTTTCAATATTCTTGATTAATAAATCGATCTGCTCAGTCTTTTCATCCAAATAGTCTGAAATTTTTTTTTGAGTATCAACTTTTGGATAATAAATATAAATGTTTTTAAATTCTTCAGGTGTCAAAACCCATCTTCCGTAATTATCATGACTCGCAACACCTTTACCAAGAGTAAAAAAAGTTTCTCTATAAAAATTTGATTGAAGAAAATAATTTAAAAATCTAACTTCAAAGTTTTCCTTTGGTATCAGTGTATAATAGGCAGGACTTACAAGTCCATCAAACATTGAAATATCAACCCAACCACTTAACAAATCCATTGGATTTAAGCAAATATTGCCCTTCTTTATTAAAATATACTTTTCATAATTTTTTGCTATTTGTCCCTGATTAGAGGAAATATTTTTTTCAATAATTCCTGATTTTGTTAAAGAAAGATTTTTTTCAGATTTATAATTCTTACTTGTTTCCTCTGAAAAATCTAAAATATATTTTAACCTTGTTAAACGCCAATCATTTGGAACTTTTTTTAAGTCATAAAATTTTTGACTCATATCTTTTTTTCTAAATTTTTAATATCTGTTGTAATTTTGTCTAAATCTTTTTTAATTTCATCTAAAGATCTAGTTTCTTTAAATTCATAAAATTCTTTAGTAAGTGAAAACTCATACCCAACTTTATTCAATTTTTTATCATATAAAAATTCATTTAGGTGAGGTGCTACATTTTTCTTTATATATTCATTGATATCCATATAACTTGGTATATTTTCATAATCTCGTAGTTTTTTGTTTATTTTAGGGTTGTTTTTTTTATCTAAAATTTTTTTATCGTTCTGGTCTTTAAGATATTGATCGATAATAATTTTAGTATATTTAAAATAATCGTTATCATAAATCTTTGAATAACTATCTTCTTTAAAATTAGAGTATAAATTAAGAATTTTTGATCTCCCCTCTTCTGTAATTTCTTTATTTTTTTCTCCTAATTTTAATTTTGCATGCTTATAAAAATCTTTTGCATTGATTAATTGTATTTTATTTTTTTTTTTTTGTTGTTTATTATTATCTAAAATCCATATATAGGTTGTTATTCCTGTGTTAAAAAATAATCTATCGGGTAACATTATTATTGTCTCGATAAGATCCCTTTCAATTATCCATTTTCTAATTTCCGACTCACCGCTTCCTGCATCTCCTGTGAATAGAGGAGAACCATTAAATATAATGCCAATCCTAGAACCAGATGGTTCCATTTTATGAATTAGATGCTGTAAAAATAGAAGGGATCCATCAGATGTTCTAGGAGTTCCAACCGAAAACCTACCATTCATGTCTTTTGATTCTTGTTTTACATATTCTTCCTCTGACTTCCAACTTACTCCAAATGGAGGATTTGTAATCATATAATCAAATTTACGATTACTAAAATCGTCTTGTGATAATGATGAATAAGGACCTTTAATATTTTCGGGATTTTGGTCTGACATTAAAAAATCAGATTTACAAATTGCGTATGTTACATCATTTAATTCTTGTCCAAACAATTCTACCTTGAGTTTTTTGTTAATTTTTTCATGTATCCATTCTTTGCCAATAGTTAACATTCCACCAGTACCACAACATGGATCATAAACTGATCTAATCTTGTCTTCACCTCTCAATTTTTCTTTATCTCCATCAAAAACTAATGAAACTAAGAGTTTAACAATATCGCGTGGGGTGAAATGATCTCCACTTTCTTCATTAGAAATTTCTGAGAATTTTCTTAAAAGTTCTTCATAAACCGAACCCATCATATGATTATCAACTTTTTGAGGATGAAGGTTGAATTCAGTAAATTTATCGATTAGCAGATAAAGTTTTTTGTTTTTATTCAACTTTGTAATCAAAGGATCTATTTGAAAGTTTTCAATAATATCAGATACATTATTTGAAAAACCTTGAATATAGTTGTTAAAATTTTTGTATACATTATTAGGATCACTTTTTATTCTCAATAAATCAAATTTTGATACATTGAAAAATGGAAGATTTAATTGACTTTGAATTACATCATTAAAATCTTTAAGATCCTTTTTGTATTTTTCATGTAATTTGTATGCTTCATCTTTTTGAGGTTCTAAAACACAATCTAATCTTCTTAAAACTACAAATGGAAGTATTATTCGACCATATTCACTTGGTTTAAATAATCCTCTTAAGACATCATCTGCTGTAGACCAAATTAATGATGACAGATTTTGTTTTTCCATAATCTAATACTAGCAAAGTAATTAATATAATTGAACTCAAACTGTTATTTATCCTATAATATTCAATTAGCTTTAATATTCATTTTCTCAATTTCTTTCATAATTAAATCATTAATCATTTCAACGCCTTTTTTAGAAGGATGATCATCATCAGCATAAAAAATATTTTTTTCATCATGGGTTAAACATCTTCTTTTAATTTTTTTATCACAAAATAATTTGTGCGGATAAACTCTGTAAATATTTTTACCTTTAATGTTATCTAGCAGTTGAAAACTTAATTTAGTTCTCTCTTTGTATACATTATAAGAAGTCGTTATAAAATTTTTTTCAATTAAAAAATCATTTAATAAATCCTCATTTTTTGGTAATATATTTAAGAGTTTTTTTGGAATATCCCATCCTGCCTCTGGAAAAGGATAGATTAAAATTATTTTATTCTTTTCTTGTAAACTTAATATTTGTTCCCTAAAAGATTTTTCAATTGTTAATGTTTTGTCTGATGAATAATAATATCGATCCCATTTTTTTCCACCCTCTTCTAATCCCCCTTCTTTATTGTCAAAATAGAAATTTGACAAATATAATGGTAACCTTCCAAAAAAGATTATTATTGAGTTTTCACTTTTTGAGAGTAACTCATGCTGAGACTGAATTGGGCAATCATTAATATCTTTATCTGTTTTTTTATCTCGTTTGTTAAATTTGTAAAAATAAAAACACCCAGGATATGCAGAAGTTATGAACTGATAATTTTTGTTAATAATTTTTTCTTTTAAATCAGAAATTATTGCTAAAGCATGACTATCACCAATCATGAATACTTTTTGTTTCGAATTTTTGTTGAAATAACAAGTTTCGAATGGGTGGGAATTACATCTTTTAAAAGTTGTTGGGTCTCTCAGAATAATTGATTTTCTTATATCTAGAATTTCGGGGAATCTTTTCTTAAATCCATCATTAATAAGAACATTTAAATTAAAAATAATCAAAAAAATAATAAATGATAAAAGAAAGTAAAAAATAAAGTTAAATTTATTTTTTTTATTTCTGGCAGGTCTCTCAACAAAAAAATAAGAAAAAATTGATAGAATTAATGAAAATAAAATAAATAAAATCTTCACTAATAAATTTTCTGAAAATATATCGGTTATTCTGCTGAATGCAAAAATTGGATAATGCCAAAGATAGAGTGAATATGAAATTAAACCAAGTCCTACAAATAATTTTGTTGAAAGAATTTTTGTAATCAATTCATTCTTGCTTGAGAACCAAATAATTAAGCAAACACCTATTATTGGAGATAATGTATAAAATGATGGATGAAACATCTCATCATTAAAGAATAAAATAGAGTGAAAAATAAGAAGAAATCCTATTGAAGGTAATATTAAATTCAATTTTTGATGTTTACTTCTATGACCTTTGGAAATTTCAAAATATGCTAATATTGAGCCTGCTAATAATTCCCAACCTCTAGTTGGCAATACATAAAAATTGAAACCCCCATAATTTTTACTACCCCAATCTGCTAATACTAGACTTATTATTAATCCTAAAATTAAGATATGAGCCAAATACTTTTTTAAGTATTTAAAAGTAATCAATAAAATTATTGGAAATACAATATAAAATTGTTCTTCAATTGATAATGACCAAGTGTGAAGAAATGGTTTTAACAATCCACTTTCAGCACCATAAACTTGGCCTGTATACCAAAAATAAAAGTTGGAACCAAAACCCAGTGAATAAAGAATAGATTTTGCAAAATCTATAAAACTACTTGGCAACAAATACAGCCACGCAAATGGAAGTGATACTAACATTACAAATATTAATGCTGGAAGTATTCGTCTTACTCGTCTTTGATAGAAATATTTGAAAGAAAAAGAGCCTGTGGCTATTAATTCTTTTAAAATAATAGATGAAATTAAATAACCTGAAATAACAAAAAATATATCAACACCAATAAATCCACCTTTAAAAGGTTGAAGGCCTAAAATACTTATTTGTGCGTGATAAAGAATAACGGCGCCAACAGCAATTGCTCGCAAACCATCTATTTCTGGGCGATATGTAAGTTTCATTCAATCTCTACATACCATAGAAAAACTTAAAAAAAAAAACTATTAAACTTATTAAGAATTAACTTAAATACAGTTTTTAAGAAGTTAAATCAAAGTAACTTTGATTAATAAAAATCTAACTTAATTTATAGTCTTAAAAAAGAATCTAAAGAGATAAGGCAAAAAAACAAAATAAAACCATATTTTCCTCAAAATGTTAGGATTTATTTGGCTTTTTTAAAGTTTTCAAAAAAAAAATTTAATGTATAAGAGCCAGGATTTTATGACCAATAATATAAGAAATATCACAATTATAGCTCATGTTGACCATGGTAAAACAACCTTGATAGATAACTTAATGAAGCAAAGTGGATCTTTTAGGGAGAATGAAGTAGTTGATGAACGATTAATGGACTCAGGTGAGCTTGAAAAAGAGAGAGGTATAACAATTTTAGCTAAACCTGCATCAATTAATTGGAAAAATTCAAGGATAAACATTATTGATACTCCAGGTCACAGAGATTTTGCTGCTGAAGTAGAAAGAGTTTTGAGTATGGCCGATGGAGCTTTGCTATTAATTGACTCTGCAGAAGGTGTGATGCCTCAAACAAAATTTGTATTATCGAAGGCTTTAAAACAAGGACTTAAACCAATAGTTGTCATAAATAAATTAGATAAATCAGATCAAAGAGCAAACGAAGTTTTAGATGAAACTTTCGATTTATTTGTAAGTTTGGATGCAAATGAAGAGCAATTAGATTTTCCTGTTTTATATGCTAGTGGTAGATCAGGATGGGCCGATAAAGATGTTAATGGGCTAAGAAAAAATTTAGAGCCTTTACTAGATCAAATTATCGATCACGTAAAACCGGCTAAACTAGATAAATCAAAGCCTTTTGCAATGTTATCTACACTTCTATATGCTGATAGTTTTTTAGGAAGAAGTTTAGTTGGCAGAATAGCTCAAGGAACAGCGAAAGCTAATCAATCAATTAAAGCAATCAACTTAAAAGGTGAAAAGGTTGACGAAGGTCGTTTAACCAAAATTTTTAGATATGAGGGTACAAAAAAAGTTCCAATTGACGTTGGTGAAGCAGGAGATATTGTTGTTGTCGCTGGATTAGAAAAAGCAAATGTAGCAGACACAATTTGTGATATTGAAGTAAGCAATCCAATCGAAGCAACTCCAATAGATCCGCCAACAATGTCTATAACTATAACTGTTAATACTTCTCCTCTAGCAGGGACAGAGGGGGAAAAGTTAACAAGCACTCAAATTAGGGATCGGTTAATTCAAGAAGCTCAAAATAACGTAGGAATAACTTTCAAAGAAAATAATGGAAATGAATCTTTTGTTGTAAGTGGTCGAGGCGAATTAATGTTAGAAATATTATTGACACAAATGAGGAGAGAAGGATTCGAGATGACTGTAAGTCCTCCAAAAGTTTTATACAAAAATGATAAGGATGGAAACAAACTTGAGCCAATAGAGGAGATAACAATGGATTTAGATGAGGAATACTCCTCAAAAATTATTGACTCAATGAATAGAAGAAAAGGAAAATTAATAGAACTAAAGGATACTGGAAAAAACAAAAAAAGATTAATTTTCCATGCTCCAACTAGGGGTTTAATGGGTTACACCAGCAGATTTCTTACTTTAACAAAAGGAAATGGTGTCATAAATAAGATATTTCATAAATATGGACCATTTGAAGGTGAAATGGAAGGAAGAAGAAATGGCGCTTTGATTTCAATGGAACAAGGAAAAGCTGTAGCATTTGCGATATTTAATTTACAAGCAAGAGGTGAGATGTTTGTATCTCACAATGACCCTGTTTATCAAGGAATGATTGTTGGTTTATCTCCTAAGCCAGGTGATATGATTATAAATGTTATGAAAGGTAAAAAGTTAACCAATATGAGAACCCAAGGAACGGATGAAAATGTTGTCTTAACTCCGGTAAGAAAGATGTCAATTGCTGAACAATTAAGCATGTTAAATACTGATGAAGCTTTGGAAATTACTCCAGAATCTTGTAGATTAAGAAAAGCAATTCTTGATCCACATGAAAGAAAGAGAAGTGAGAAATCTGGTGCTGCAGCCTAATTGAAGATTTTATCAACTAAATACAAACCTAAAGCAACACAAGGACCAATTCCAAAAGCAAATAATAACGTCCCCACTCCGACTGTTCCTCCCAAGTACCATCCAACACTTACAACAGATATCTCTAAAAATGCTCTTACAGCAGCGACTGGAAAATTTGTTTTTTTCTGAAGACCAATCATCAAACCATCTCTTGGTCCTGCTCCAAGATTAGATACTAAATAGATTCCTCCACCAATGCCAACAGTAACAACTGAGATAATTGCTAAAATTAATTGATATAGGTTGCTAGATGGAGTTGGAACAAATTTTATACATAAGTCAATCATCAACGCAATTATGATTGCATTTAATATTGTCCCCATTCCTGGTTTTTGACCAAGCGGTATCCATAAAATTAAGACTGCAACACTAATCAAAAATGTTATTGTTCCTATGCTAAGGTTAACATTTAACGAAATACCTTGTGCTAAAACACTCCATGGAGAAGCTCCAGAAGATGATACAATTAATAAACCTTCTCCAAGACCAAATAACATCAAACCAAAACATAAAAAAAAGAACGTAGAGAATTTTGGTTTAAAATTATATGGCTTCTCAGAACTCCAATTGACCCTTGGTATTTTTTTAATTTTCAAAAACATTCTAATAAGTTATTTCTATTGTTAATAAAGTCTATTAAACTATTTGTTAAATGAAAAAAATTATAGTTATTTTATTCCTTTTAATTTATCCCACAAATTCTATCGCTCATATTGGACATTATATTAAATACAAGAAAATCGAGATGGAGATTTTTAGAAATAATGAACTTATTGGCTATAATCATTATTTTTTCAAAAGAAATGGGACAGAAACCATTGTTACTAATCAAATTAGATTTGTAGTGAAACTTTTGGGAGCAACGGTTTTACAAGTTGAGGGATATAGTGAGGAAAAATATCTCAAGGATCAATTAGTTTCTTATAAATCTAAAACCTTACAAAATGATAAAAAAAAGTTTGTAAATTTAACATTTGATCAAAAAAATAAAAATTTTGATATTAGTGGCTCTTCTTATACCGGAAAAGCCTCACCTGATAATATGATTGCAAGTTGGTGGAACCATAAAATTTTACAAGCGAGTTCTCAAATAAGTCCCATCTCAGGGAGTGTTAAAGATCAAGTGGTAACTTTTGTAGGAAAAGAAAAAATAAGTCTATATGGAAAAATTTATGATGTTGATCATTTTACACTGAAATCTAAAAACATGAAAATACCTAAAGATAAAAGATTAGATTTTGATATTTGGTATGATCAAAAAAATTCAATCATATTAAAAGTTTCCTATTCAAGAATGGGTAATTGGGAATATAAATTAAAAAAATTTTATAAATAAATAATGTCTTTTGATAAAAAGATTTGTGATAAAAGATTCAATAATTCTTATTCCAGTTATTTACCAGCAACAACCATGCCCTCTATCATCATGGTTGGTGAGTTAGTTGCATATTTGAACTCTAAATCATTTGCTAAGGTAATATTTTGGAACATATCCTTAAAATTACCAGCTATGGTAATTTCATTTATTGGATACTTAAACTCCCCATTCTCCACCAAAAAACCTGTAGCTCCTACTGAATAATCACCAGTTACAATGTTACTTCCATGGCCTATGGTTTCAGTGATGTAAAGACTTTTTGAACTTGAATTCAATAAATCTTTAAAACTAATATTACCATTTTCAAAATAAAGATTACTTGTTCCTCCACATCTTCCATTTGATTTAAGATTTAATTTTTTTCCGTTATAAGTATCAATCAAATAATGTTTTAAAATTCCTTGATCTACAAGTTTAAGTGTATCAGTCTTTACTCCTTCACTATCAAAATTTCTTGAGCCTAAACCTCTAAGAATATCAGGTTTATCAATCACATTAATTTTATTTGAAAATATTTTTTGATTTACCTTGTCCTTTAAAAAAGATGTTCCTCTTGATATCGCTGATGACGCTATAGCGCTTGCAAAAGTACTTAATATTCCCTTGGCTATTCTTTTATCAAAAATTATACCAATTTTTTCGCTACTAATTTTTTTTGGACTTAATTTTCTAATAGATTGATTTGCAGCAAGTTTACCTAATTCATTTGCATCCTCCAGGTCTTTAAGAAAGCATTTACTAGAATATTCATAATCTCTTTCCATGCTTTTTTTATCTTTTGCAACAGTTACACTTGATGCTGTAAATGATGATGTCCTGTAACCATCGCAAAAACCTTCACTGTTAGCTAAAATAAAATTCGATTTATTTTGAGCAAAACTAGATTCGGTATTGACAATTTTTTTATCGTTGGATGCGGCAGCTTCTAATCTTTTTAAATAATCTATTTTTTTATCATTCTCTATATGCGTTTCATCATAGAGATCTAAATCTTTAACTTCTTTTGCTAATAAATCTCTATCTGGTAAAGAATTAAATTCATCCTCAGGAGTATTTTTGGTTGTCTCAATACATTTTTCAATCAAAATATTAAGATTGTCATTAATCAAATTAGAGGAAGATATTGATGATCTTTTTTTACCAATATAGGTAGTAATGCTTATACCCAGATCATCTGACCTATTAGACTCATCTAATTTTTTATTTCTAAAATTAACAGTTTCAGAAACAGAGTTCATTACAACTGCACTTGACTCAGTTGCACCTAATTTTTTTGCTAAATCTAAACAGTATGATGCTTTTTTCTCTAAAAATTCTTGATCTTTAACCATTTAAAGTTTCGTGCCACCTACAGTCATCTTATTGATTAATATAGATGGTTGAGCAACACCTACGGGGACACCTTGACCAGCTTTACCGCATGTTCCGATACCAGGATCCATCATCATATCATTGCCCACCATAGAAACTTCTCTTAAAATTGAGGGACCATCACCAATTAACGTTGCACCTTTTATTGGCGACCCGATTTTACCATTAACAATTTCATAGGCTTCGGTACAATTAAATACAAACTTTCCAGATGTAATATCAACTTGTCCACCACCAAAACTAACTGCAAAAATACCTTTATCGACAGCTTTAATCATTTCATCTTGGGTTCGATTACCACTTAGCATCATCGTATTTCTCATTCTTGGTAAAACTATATGCCTATAGTTTTCTCTTCTTCCACTGCCAGTAGATTTCGTTTTCATTAAACGTGCATTTAGTCGGTCTTGCATAAAATTTTTTAAAATTCCATTTTCAATTAGGACAGTTTTCTCAGTTGGTGTACCCTCATCATCGATTGTAAGGCTGCCTCTTCTATTGTCTATGGTGCCATCATCAACAATCGTAACTCCCTCACTTGCAACTTTTTGGCCCATCAAATTATGAAAAGCAGATGTTTTCTTTCTATTGAAGTCTCCTTCTAAACCATGACCAACAGCTTCATGAATTAATATTGCAGGCCAACCAGGTCCAAGCACAACCTTCATCTCACCAGCTGGTGCAGGTTTACTCTCTAAATTTACTGATGCAATTCTTAAGGCCTCATCACAAACACTTTTCCAATTTTCATCTTTCAAATACGAGTCATAAGATTGTCTTCCACCGACACCATAAACACCTGTTTCTTTTCTTCCATCTTTCTCAAGCATAACTGATACATTAAATCTTATCAAAGGACGGACATCTGATAGAGTCTCACCACCAGATCTAATTATTTCAATGGACTTTTGCTCTCCCAAAAAATTAGCTGTAACTTGTTTAACCTGATCACCTTTTGATCGTAAATAGCTATTTACATCGTTAAGTATTTTAATTTTTTCATTTAGGGATTTTTGTTCAATAGGATTTATATTTTCGTAATATTTTTTATTAGATTTAGGTATTTCATAACTATAAGTACCTTTAGCAGATTTAAGTGTCGACTTTAAATTTTCCGAAGATTGTTTCAAAGAATTTTTTGAAATTTCATTTGAGTGTGAATAGGCAACTACTTCATCAGAGATAGCTCTAAATCCAAATCCTAAATCTGAATTATAACTGGAATTTTTAATCTTATTATCATCTAATAGGATTGTCTCTGATTTTGAATTTTCTAAATATAATTCACCATCATCACATTTTTGCAAAGTATCTGAAATTATGTTTTCAGCCTCACTTCTTGTTAGGTCGGATTTTTCAAAGAAATTAGTCATAAAAGATATTAAATAGATTGTTTCAAGGAATTTTCAACTAGAGTATTTTACGCATGTACATATATGAGACAAATTAGTAATAAATTCTCTTATTATGAAAGTTTATTTTAATAATTCTTGTAAAATTTGTAAGGCCGAAATTGATCTTTATAAAAAAGAAAAAATAGATGAAATTGATTGGGTTGATATTACGGATAATGAGTTGGCTGAGAAGGAAACCTCTAAAAATAGTAAACAACTTTTGAGAAGACTTCACGTCAAAGATGGTGAAAAGATTTTGGGAGGTGCTAAAGCATTTTTATTGTTATGGAAAAAAATGCCAAAATATAAATTTCTTTATAATTTTTTTAAACTACCAATAATTTTTAATATATTTACAGCTGTATATGAAATATTAGCTTTTTTTCTCTATCTTAAAAATAAGAAACAGTTAAAAAAACTAACTAAAGAAAAATAATAAAAACTGACTCATTAGAGACATCGAGCTTATAAACATAATTAGGACTATTGAATACATCAATAAAATAATTTTATTTTTTTTTCTTCTAAGACGCACAAATTTTTTATCGTCTAAATCAGAAATATCTCTTTCTCCAATTACTGGATAATCATAACTAAAACGCCATGTACTTTCCCCAAGTCTAGGGTCCAAACTATTAAAATATCTTATCCATGCAAGAATATATTGTAACACAAAATACAAACTTAAAAGAAAAAGAGATCCAAAAAACATTTTATAGTTTACCTAATTTGAATTAAAAATTAATTATTATTTTGTTCTCTTTTTCTTGCAATCAGCTGTGTTAAAGAGTCTACCATTGTGTCTGAGGCTTTAAATATATCAATATTTTTAAATTCATGAGAAATATTTTTTTCAGGATTTGTTTTATCCTCTATAACAATACCGTCATCTGGTGAATTATTTTTTATATAAATTAATAATAACCACTCCTCATCCTCTGTTTCATCCCATTTAACAAAAACCTCACCTGTCTCAAACCTTCTATCTATACAGCGAAAAATAGACATGTTTCGTGTAATGTGTCTTTTATTCAATTGAAAAACTAAACTACTTGCACTTCTGTAAAAACTTTCTAAAGCAAATTCAATTTTCTGTCTCGCTAAAGTATATTCTTTCTCTTTTGCTAATAGCGTCTCTCTATCCTCATCACCTTGAAGTTTTACGCCAAGTGCTTCAACTCTTTCTTTAATTTTCTGATCTCTAAGAACACGGTATTTATCTTTTAATTTATCAATCCTTTCTTGTAACTCTTCGTAGTCCTCTCTCTTCTCTTTAAGAGAAATTTTTTCAAGTCTTTCAAGTTCTTTAATTTCTCTGATTCTAAATTTTTCAATCTGTTTATCTAATCTTAATTGTTTTAAAAATTGTTTTTGTTTTTCAGCTTGTTCAAGTCTAAGAAGTGCTTGTTCTTTTCGTAAAAATAACTTTATGTCTTTCGATCTTTGTTTTTCTAATCTAACTTCTTCTTTTAAAGTTTGTTCTTTTAATTTTATTTTAAGAGCTTGTTCATCTTTTTTATATTTTTCTATTTCGATTTTTGCTTGTCTCTCATTTTCTAAGGTTTCAAGCCTTATTCTTCTTTTTTCATCATCTTTTAGGGTTTTATAGCTGGATATTGTATTTGAGATTTTATCAAAAAATCCTTGAATATATTTTTCTAAATTGAAATTTATTTTAAAGTTAAATTGAGGTTTTAAAGACAATTGTAGTTTTACAAGCTTAAGAATTAGAGTGTCTTTTTGGGTTTTTTTTACATTTGAGTATTCATTTCGATATTTAAAATTAAGAGATTTTTTTTTAATTTTTTTTTTATTTTTTTTCTTATTTTTATTTTTTCGTCTTTTGTTGGATTTAATGGGTCTTTTTTTTAATTTTTTTGAAATTTTAGATTTAAATGATCTTTTTAGTGTTTTTTTACTTTTTTTAGATTTTTTTCTTTTTTTTTTCATTTTTTACAGAATCTTATTAATACCAATAAATTATTGATAAATATAGTCTCTAGTGCCTGGAGTTGAGGTATAATTCTTTGTAAGTTGAAATTGATATACAACTTGATCCCCCCACTTAAATGCCATCTCACATCCTGCAAGATAAAACTCCCACATTCTAAAAAATTTTTCATCAAACATGTCGATAATTTTTTGTTTATTTTTAATACAATTTTCTTTCCAGTGTCTTAGAGTGTGGGAATAGTGAAGTCTTAAAACTTCAATATCAGTAACAATTAATCCTGCTTTTTCTATTGGTGTAGTCACTTCACTTAAGCTTGGAGTATAGCCTCCTGGAAATATATATTTTGTTATCCACGGATGTGGGTCACGCGGCGGGTTTACTGACCCAATAGTATGTATAAGTGAAATTCCATCATCTTTCATTAAATTTTCAATCTGATTAAAAAATTTTTTATAAAATTTTCTGCCAACATGCTCAAACATTCCAACACTCACTATTCTGTCAAATTTTTCTTTCAGCTCTCTGTAATCCATCAATCTAAATTTTACTTGATTTTCAAGATTCATTTCTTTTGATTTCTTATTACAATGATTTAATTGGTTTTCTGAAAGTGTAATACCAGTAACCTCACATCTTGCACTTTTGGCAATATCAATTGCTAAAGATCCCCAGCCACACCCGATATCTAAAACTTTTTGATCGGGCCTAATATTTAATTTTTTGATTATATGTTGAATTTTATTATTTTGTGCTGTTTCTAAACTTTCATTTTCATTTTTGAAGTAAGCACATGAATATTGTCTTTTAGGGTCTAAGAATAAATCATACAAGTCATCAGATATATCATAGTGATGGGAAACATTCATTTTAGATTTTTTGATAAAATTAAAATTTGTAAGGTATCTGTATGATCCTCTCAATCTATTTATTAGATAACTAAAAAAATTTAATTCTCCTCTTCCAAAGTTCATAAGGGCAATATCAAGAAAATCAGTTAATGTTCCATTCTCAATTTTAATTTCTCCATTTGTGTAAGCTTCGCCAAAGTATAAATCAGGATGAAATAATAATTTATAATGAAGATTTTTATTTAATATTTTAAGTTTAATAGGGTTGGTCCCAGGTTTGCCAATTATATGATCATTCATATTTGCATCAATTAATACAAATCCCCCTTTCTTAAAGACTTTGTTTAAAAACTTCGCTAGTTGCATTTTATGCTGCCATCCTTGATTTAATTGTAAAGTTCAGACTCTTTAATCTATTAAATAAGTCTTTTCTCTCGTTTTCATTTAAGATTCTTAAAGGAGGAAGTATATTCTCATAGATTTTATCTTCCTGGGAACAAAAAGAATGCAAACCAGATATAAGATTAAATTTATCAAATGCACCCCTTACATCGCATAATTTCTGGTTAAAAGTTTGATCTTTTTTTAAAAAAAAATCGTCATAAACCCTTCGTGAAAGTTCGGCTGTTACATTGCAAGTTGCAGTTATAATACCTGAGCAACCAAGTTCCAAACCTCTCAATAATTTAAGCTCTGATCCTGGAAATATTGAAAAATTTTCTAATTTTAAATTCTCAAATAAATTATAGGAACTGTCTTTTACGCCAACAATTTGGTTTGGAAATTTTTTTACTAATTCTTCAATACAATCAATACTAAATTTATAACCAGATAATTTTTCAAAATTATAGAGTATAATTTTACTTTCAGGAGATGACTCTACTAGTTTCGAATAAAATTTAATTACTTCATTATCCGTATATTTATAATAAGCCGGGGGCATAATAAGGAATTTATTGAAATTGAGAGAATTTGCTATTTTGATGAAATTAATTGTTTCTGTGAGTGAGTTTAAACCTGTCCCGATCATATGTTTATCTCTATGTTTACTATCCGAAAGCTTATTTAATAAATCTATTTTCTCAGCTATAGGTAAAAGTTGAGCTTGACCAGTGCTACCAAATATTGCTGTTCCATGACATCCTCGGTCTATAAGTTTTTCAGCATGTTCTATGGTTTTTTTTACATTTAGACTGAAATCCGGATTTAGAACCGACATTGAAGCTGCAAAAATACCACTTATTTTTGTCATAATAAAAATTTATATAAAAATATACCTAGTAAAGTTTATAAATACCATATGAAAATATTAGCTGTACAAAATAGAATGGGAATTGGTGATACAGTAATTTTTTTACCTTTTATTAAGGCATTATATAAAAAATATAATTCGCCTATAAGTTTACTTGTCAAAGAAAGTTCAAAAGCAGATCAGTATTTAAATGAGACCAAATATATTGATAAAATTATTATTCTTGAAAGGGATCAAAAAAATAATAATAGACACGATGGTTTTTTAGGAAGCTTTAATCTAATTAAAGATTTAAGAACATATAATTTTGATAAAATATTCATTTTTAATTCTTCATTAAGATTTAATCTAATTGCAAAATTTTCAAATATCCCAGAGGTTTTTCAGTATCCCCTCTTTAACAAAAACAAACAACACATAGTAAATACTCCCAAAAAATTTATGAAAGATAAACTGAATATTGATTTTTTCGATGATCCAGAAATTCATGTAGATAGTAAATTAGTTGCAGATACATCTAAAAAATTTTTGATAAATAAAGAAGAAAGTAATGTTCTCCTAGGTATAGGTGGATCTGGGCCTACTAAAAGAGTTCCAGCAAATATATTTTTAAAATTTATGACTAAATTGATAAAAAAAAAGAAATGTAAATTTTTTCTCGCTACTGGAAAAAATATTAATGAACAAAAAATTTTAAATGAAATTTTAAATTCTGAAATGAAAAAATTTTGTATCCCTTTAGACAATTTATCAATTAAAGAAATACTTCCAATAATTAAGAATTGTGACATCTCTATTTGTAATGATACGGGCTTTAGTCATCTTTCAGCTGCCTTAGGGATTGAAACTATTACACTTATGGCTGACACACCTTTAATATATGGAAACTATAGCTCAAAAATGACGCCAATAATTCCAGATGGTGAAATTGATGTTTCACACGATACTCTGGGTAAAGACCGAATAAACCCTGAAAAAGTACTTAAAAAAATAATTGAAATTATAGGTTAAGATATATCCCTTAAAACTATATCTTTTGCTTCATTGACTATTGATGAAAGTCTTGCGGTCTCTGGTGAAACATCTGGATGAATTTTTTTTTGAATCTTAACATATGCTTTGTTAACGTCATCTTTAGTATTTTTTTTATTTATGTCTAAATTTAAAATTTTATATGCCTCATCAACAGATATAGTGGAAGAATTTCTCAAATTTGATTGATTAAACGAAAATCTACCAGATCTTCGTAATGTTTGTATTAATCTAAACAATGATATTAATTGAAAAATTGAAAGACCTTTTAATTTTAATAAAGCTAGACTTGCTAAAGAAAGTGGTAAAGTTAATATAAATCTTCCACCAACAGCAAAAATGACTGCGAAAACAATCAGACCAATTATAATTAAAAATCTAAGACCTTTTGATATCTTTTTAGATGAAATATTGCTTATGAATCTTAACAATAAATAGAATATAGACAATATTACTACTGTATAAATTATTATATTCATATAATTTTCAATTTGAATGAAGTTACCACAACTTAGAAAAAAACCAGAAATAAAATCTTGTCACAACACAACTTGGGAAGACAACTATAGTTGGATCCATCAAAAAAACATTCTTGATGTTTTGAGAGATAGCTCAAAACTTCTTCCAGAAGTAAGAGAATATTTAGAAGAGGAAAATGCCTTCGCGAAACATCATTTAAAAGACACAGAAGACACACAAAAATTAATATTTGATGAAAT
>CABXYU010000013.1 GCA_902516625.1 uncultured Pelagibacteraceae bacterium
GTTTGGAATTTTAATAAGGTCGTAAATTGTATTTGCTTGAGTTTGAGAAAATATTAATAAAGATGATAAGATTAATTTAATTAATTTCATAAATTCACATATAGAAGATATTCCAATTTAAAAGAATGTGATACAGTTTCCTGTGAAAAAAAAAAGAAATAAAGATCCAATCCAACCTATAAGTGGAACTGTAGTACCTAGATTTGCTGGCCCATCTACATTTGCTAGATTGCCAGAGTTAAGAGATGTAGAGAGTTGTGATGTTGCAATAGTTGGAATTCCTTTTGATGCAGGTACAAGTTATAGGCCAGGCGCAAGATTTGGCCCCCAAAGTATTAGACAAGCCTCTAGACATTTAAGAACAAACTATCATCCAAATTACGATGTTGAGCCTTTTAAAGTTCAGCAGGTTGCTGATGCAGGAGATATTACATGTAATCCATTTAATATAGATGAAGCAATAAAACAAATAGAGCAAGGTGCAATTGAATTATTAAATAAAACTGGAGGAATAATAAGCCTAGGCGGTGATCATACGATTGCTTTCCCTTTATTGAAAGCAATTAATAAAATTAATAATGGACCAGTTGCGCTCGTGCACTTTGATGCTCATTTAGATACTTGGGATACGTATTTTGGTGCACCTTATACGCATGGCACACCTTTTAGACGTGCAAGAGAAGAGAATCTTTTTTTAGATAACGCCTCTATGCATGTTGGTATCAGAGGACCTCTTTATAGTAGAGATGATTTAAAAAACGATGAAAGTTTTGGTTTTAAAATAATTCATTGTGACGAATTCCAATCCCAAGGAACTGAAAAGATAGTTGATAGAATAAGAAAAAGAGTAGGCAATAACCCTTTATATCTATCGATTGATATAGATGTATTAGATCCAGCATTTGCACCAGGCACAGGTACTCCCGAGATAGCTGGAATGACTTCGAGAGAAATGGTTAATGTTATACGAGGTTTATCAGGAATGAATTTAATATCTGCAGATGTTGTAGAAGTTTCACCAGCCTATGATCATGCTGAAGTAACTTCTCTTGCTGCTGCAACTATTGTTTACGAATTAACTAATTTGTTTGCAAAAAAATAAAGAAAGTATAATTTTTTGTGATGGAAAATAAAAAAAAATTTTATATCAATGGGCAGTGGGTTGATCCAAAAAGCAAAGAAGAAATTAACGTAATTAACCCAGCCAATGAAGAAAATTGTGCAGTTATCTCTTTAGGAAATAAAGATGATGTTAATGAAGCAGTTAGTGCTGCTAAGAAAGCTTATAGCACATGGGCATTTTCGACAAAAGATGAAAGAGTAAAATTATTAGAAAAACTTTATGAAAATTATAAAAAAAGATGGGCTGATATTGCAGATGCAATCACTACAGAGATGGGTGCGCCAAAGGATTTTGCAACAAAACTTCAGGCTGGAACAGGTGCTGCACATCTAAAATCTTTTATAAGATATTTAAAAAATTTTGAATTTGAGAAACCACTAGGAGATCATGCTCCAAATCAAAGACTAATTTATGAGCCAAAAGGAGTTTGCGCATTAATTACACCATGGAATTGGCCAATGAATCAAGTTTGTTTAAAGGTTATGCCAGCAATAGCATCAGGGTGCACAATGGTATTAAAACCTTCAGAGCTTGCTCCATTGTCTTCAATAATTTTAGCTGAACTTATTGATGAAACAAAGTTTCCAGCTGGTGTTTTTAATTTAGTTAATGGAGACGGTGCTACTACTGGAGATGCTTTAACAAGCCATCCCGATATTAATATGATCTCATTTACTGGCTCAACCAGAGCTGGGGCTTTAATTTCACAAAATGCTGCTAAAGATTTTAAAAGAGTAAGTTTAGAACTAGGAGGCAAAGGAGCAAATATAATATTTAAAGATGCGGATCCAGATGCAATAGAAAGAGGAGCATTGAGATGTTTTAGAAACTCAGGCCAATCTTGTAATGCACCAACAAGAATGCTTGTTGAAAAATCGATGTATAGTGAAGCAATACAAAGACTGAAAAAATATACAGAAAACTTTGAAGTTGGTGATCCGAAAAAAGAGGGAGAGCATATTGGCCCAGTAATTTCAGAGACTCAATATAACAAAATACAAACTTTAATTAAAAAAGGTATGGATGAGGGAGCAAAATTAGTTGCTGGGGGTCCTGGAAAGCCAGAAGGTTTAGAAAAAGGTTATTTTGTTAAGCCGACAGTTTTTGCAGATGTAAATAATGATATGGAAATTGCTCGAACAGAGATATTTGGTCCTGTTTTGTCTGTAATGCCTTTTGATACTGAAGAGGAAGCAATTCAAATTGCCAACGATACTCCTTATGGTTTAACAAATTACATTCAAACGCAAGATAAAGAAAAAGTTAAAAGAGTTGCAAGAAAGTTGAGATCAGGAATGGTAGATGTTAATGGAGCAGGTATTGCTGTAGATGCACCATTTGGTGGTTTCAAACATTCTGGTATTGGTCGAGAAGCTGGTGAACATGGTCTTGAAGAGTTCTTAGAAGTCAAATCAGTAGGTGGCTGGAATAATTAACTGTAAATATTCAGATATGTTCATTTTAGGTCATGCTTAAATAGTTAGTGATAGTATTAAGTTCTAGCTCCCCATAAAAAAAATATTAATTTGTATTTACTTGTTAAATAGTTAATTTTCCTCAAGAGACACATAATGTTGCAATGTTTTTTTTAGTCATGACTTGTGACAAATATAGGAGGAAAAAATGAGTAGATCAAAATCGCTCTACAATGCAGATTTAGCACCAACTCCATCAAATAAAAAAAATTGGGGATGGTTCGAAATCTTTAACGTATGGGCAAATGATGTTCAAAGTTTATTTGGATATACTTTGGCAGCATCATTATTTATAGCCTCAGGATTAAATGGTTGGGCAGTATTTTTAGCTTTAATACTTGCTGGCTTTTTTATCATGTGGTTAGTAAACCTATCAGGTAAACCAAGTGTTAAACATGGTATTCCTTATCCAGTATTCGCCCGAGTAAGTATGGGTGTATTTGGTGCAAACTTTCCAGCAATGGCAAGAGGGCTTGTGGCAATGTTCTGGTATGGAGCACAAACATATGCAGCATCAACTGCTGTGGCACTTCTAATTTCAGCTATTACTGGAAATCCCGGTACAGAGATGTTTTTAGGAATGACAGGAGTGATGTGGGTATCATTTATATTTGTGTCAGGATTCCAAGTTTACTTGTTCTGGCAAGGAATAGATCTAGTAAAAAGATTCTTGAACTTTGCAGGACCAGCAGTTTATGTAGTGATGATTGTATTGATGCTAGTAATTTGGTTTAAAGCTGGAGGAAGTCTTTTATCAGAAGTTGGAGAAATATTCTCTGGTGGAGCACGTTCAGGTGGATTTGAAGGTTTAGGTACATTTGGTGCGTTCCTAGCAGTATTTTCAATTATGGTTGGATATTTTGCTGCTGTGGTAATTAACTTCGGTGACTTTGCTAGATTTGTAAAAAATGAAGATGAAATGAAAAAAGGCAACCTATGGGGATTAGTAGGTAACGTAGTTTTCTTCTCATTCATTACTTTAATGATTACTGGTGGAACAATTGCTATCTTTGGAGAGTATGTAGCAAGTCCGACAGATATGGTAGCTAAAGTAGATAATATTGTATTAACTATTGTTGCAGCATTTGCATTTTTTGCAGCAACAGTTGGTATTAATATGGTGGCTAATTTTATACCACCTGCTTATGACCTTGCAAACTTAATGCCAAGCAAAATTAATTTTAGAACTGGTGGTTTAATAACTGCTGGTTTTGGTTTTGTTATTGGTGGTATGTGGGTTGCAGTAATTACTCAAATGGGAATGTTTCCATTTGTAAATACTCTAGGTGCAATTTTAGCTCCTGTGTTTGGTATAATGATTACTGACTATTATATAATCAAAAAACAAAGATTAGATGTTGATGAGTTGTTCAGTGACTCACCTAATGGCAAATACCATTACAATGGAGGTTTTAATGGTAAAGGAATGTTAGCTTGGGCGCTATCAGGATATATTGCTATTGGTACAGTTTGGCCAAACATTTTATTTTTAGGAATGGATGATTTCTTTGCTAACTTAGGAGGTGGCGGAGGATACGCATGGATAATTGGAGCATCATTAGGTGCTATAATTCATCTAGCAATCTCTTCTTCAAAAAAATAATTAAATTAAGATATTAAAGCCCATCAATTTTTATTGGTGGGCTTTTTTTATATTTTAAATTCTAAAGTAATATTTTCTTTATTTAAATCGTGAAGAACTAAATTGTCTCCATCACCTAATCTATCTACAACTAAAAAATTCATATTCTCTGTTGCGATTAATGGGAAGTGCCAAATACCTGGATTATAATTTATACCTATACCCTTTGGAATAATAAAAGACTCTATTTTATCTAAATTTGGTTTATCACCCTCTGGAGCAACGAAAGTTAAAAAAGTTGTTTCTTTCATAGGAATAAAAGCTTGGCTTCCAAGTGGGTGTTTTTCCATCATATCAATTTTCATAGGAAAAGATCTTTTTAGAGCTGAAAAAATACTTATAGTGGTCTCACCATTATCTTTTTTAGTATTTAAATTTGCAATTCCATCGTATCGTTTTGCATAACCGTTATTAATTTTAACTGGATTAATATCTAAAGTTGTTATCATATCACCAAATTTTTTAAAATTTTGTTTATTTATTAGTTTGGGTTTAACTACGTAATCTGTCATATTTTTTTTCCAAAAATTCTAAATCTAGAAATACCACCATCAGGAAAAATATTAATTTTTATATGATTAATTCTTTCTTTTTTCATTAAAGAATTTTTAAATTTATGAGTTTTATTAGCTGACAATTTTGTATTCTTTAATAAATATTTCCATTTATTTGAAGATTTTACGATTTGTTTAGAGCTTTTAGATGGCAAATAAGCAGCTTGTAATGAACAGTAACTAGGATAATTACCTTTGAAATGATGAGTTGAGATTTCAATTTTATCGATAGAATTTCCATCAATAGAATTAAGAATTAACCAATCATTTCCTTTACTTCTTCGTCTTCTAGTCTCCCAGCCATCACCCATATTTTTTGCTTTGCCAGGAGCTAAAATATTTTCAGCTTTTCCAAAGTGTTCATTATTGCAAGCGACAACTGACGCTCCATCTAGTAATGAAGCAAGATTTATTTTTTTATTTTTGAATTTTCTTGATTTCGCAATCGAACCATATAATCTTAATCTAGCAACACCACCATCAGGAAAAATATTAAATTTAATGTGCGTAAATACATTATTATTTTTGACTGAAAAAAAATGATGTGAATTAGCTATAACCTTTTTTTTTAAGAGAATTGAAGTCCATTTAAATTGTTTGACTTTGTTTGAATTGGAGTTAGCACCATCAATTGAGACCATTGAGGGTTGATTGCCATTAAAATGAGATGTATCAACATCAATTTTATGAATTTTTCCTGGCTTACCTAATTTTAAGATAATGTAATCATGTCCTGAGGTTCTTTTTCTTCTAGACTCCCATCCATCCATCCATTTTCCATGCTTATCAAAAACACCCTCTCTGAATACAGGAATAGTTGGGTTAATAATTCTATTAGCAGATGCAAAAAAATCATCAGTTTTATAAATGACCTTTGTTCCTAATCTTGGTTGAGCTAAATCTATTAATCCGTTAGTAAATATTATTTTTTCTTTCATATTACGAGTAGTTTTTAATCCAATGTTTAGCTATATCAATTCTTTTACAAATCCACACATCTTCAAATTTAAGAACATAATCTAAAAATTTCTTTAAAGACTGAATTCTTCCTGGTCTACCTATTAATCTACAATGCAATCCAACTGACATCATTTTAGGATTTGTCCCTCCCTCTTGATATAAAGTATCAAAGCTATCTTTTAAATAATTATAAAAATGATCACCAGTATTAAATCCTTGATTTGTTGCAAATCTCATATCATTATTGTCTAAAGTGTAAGGAATGATAAGTTGTTTTTTTTTATTCCTGTATTCCCAATATGGTAAGTCATCACTATAGCTGTCACTATCATATAAAAAACCGCCATCATCAAAAACTAAATCTCTAGTGTTTGGACTACATCGACCTGTGTACCAGCCTAATGGTCTCGAACCAAAAATATCTTTAATTGTTTTTATGGATTGTTGCATATGTTTTTTTTCAACTGTTTTTTTTACATTTTGGTAATCAATCCATCTGTAACCATGAGCTGCTATTTCATAATTTCCATTTTTAATAGCTTCACAAACTTCAGGATTTTGTTTTAAGGCAAGACCAACCCCAAAGATCGTTATTGGAATTTTTTTTTCCTTAAATAATTTATCCAATCTCCAGAAACCCGCTTTAGATCCATACTCATAAATACTCTCCATGCTAATATGCCTTCCATTAATTGCCTTGGCACCTATTATTTCAGATAAAAATGTCTCAGAATATTTATCACCATTAAGAACACAATTTTCACCACCTTCTTCATAATTTAAAACGATTTGAAGCGCTAAACGGGCATTGTTAGGCCATGAAATTTTTTTTCCTTTTGCTCCATAGCCTATTAGGTCTCGAGAATTTTTTTTTGGCATGTATATTTATAAATTAATTTAGATTTCTTAACAATTTATTAATTTGATGAGGATATTGACCTTATACCATTTAAAAAACTTATACATTTTTTTAATTCACTTAGTTCAATAAATTCGTCTACTTTATGTGCCTGTTCTATAGAGCCTGGACCACAAACAACAGTGCTTATTCCAATTTCTTGAAATAAACCAGCCTCAGTTCCAAATGAAACTACTTCTCTTGAATTGTCACCAGTCAAACTAGAAACTAATTCACATGCCTCTGATTTTTTTACACGATCAAAACCTGTTACTTCACCAATTATTTCTTTTCGTATACTTGATTTAGAAAATACTTTCTTCATTTCCGGTAAAAGAATTTCATTTGCATACTTATCTATTTCTTGATTTAAAAATATTCCATCCTCTTTTACAACTGGTCTTGTTTCCCAATTTATATGACACTTATCTGCAATAACATTATGAGCTATTCCACCAAAAATGCCTCCAACTTGTAATGTCGAAAAGGGTGGATCGAAAATAGAATCTTTCGAAACTCTTTTTTTTAACTCTCCTCTTAATTCAATAAGTTTATTTGCATATCGTGCAGCAAATTCAACTGCACTTACACCCTTGTGCGGAGCAGAACTATGCCCAGCTAGGCCTTCAAAATATGTTGTATACTCATAACAGCCCTTATGGGCATCAATTATTTTCATTTTAGTTGGCTCACCAATTATACAAATACCATTTTGAATATTTCTTTTTTTAAGTTCTTTTATTAAGATTGGAGCACCCAAGCATGCAGTTTCTTCGTCAAAAGTAAAAGAAAAGTGAATGTCTCTATTTAGACTAGTGTTAGCATAAACTGGAGCAAAAGCCAATGCACAAGCTATGAAACCTTTCATATCACAGGCACCTCTTCCAAAAAGTTTATCACCTTTGATAGTAGCTTTGAATGGATCAGAGCTCCAACTTTTTGAGACAGGTACAGTATCTGTATGTCCAGATAGAATAATTGGTTTTATACCATTAGTTTTTTTGGCTTTAATGGTTGCAAAAAGATTCACTCTTTTTTTCTCCTCATCAAAAGTTTTGAATGAAGTTGCTCCAAGTTTTTGTAATAAATTATCACAGTAATTTATTAGAGCGGTGTTATCTTCTCCTGAAATTGTTCTAAAACTTATCAGATCAGTTAATATTTTGACTGAATCAGCGTATAATTTATCTAAATTAATTTCTGTACTCATCACTAATAATTAATATAAATACTGCATTTATGAAAGAGCAAATAACTTACGATATTTTTGAAAAGGTTGATATTAGAGTTGGAACTGTAATTTCTGTAAAAAAAAACGAAAAAGCTAGAAAACCCTCTCTTGTAGTAGAGGTCGATTTTGGGGAAGAAATAGGAATTAAAAAATCATCTGCACAAATTACTCACTATTATAATGAGGAAAACTTAAAAGGAAAACAAGTAATAGGTGTTTGTAATTTTGCTGAAAAAAATATTGCCGGAGTAGTTTCTCAAGTTTTAATTTTAGGCTCAATTGATAAAGAAGGAAAAGTAATTTTAGTACATCCGTCCCAAAAATCAGAAAATGGATTGCCAGTAGCATAATCATGCATCCAGAAATACTATCTATTTCTTTATTTTGGTTTGTAACGGCTTATACTCCTGGCCCAAATAATGTAGTCGCCTCATATTCAGGTTTTAATTTTGGTATTACAAAAACCATTCCGCATATCCTTGGGGTAACTTTAGGTTTTACTTCTTTAGTTATTTTCTTAAGTATAGGTTTAATAAATGTATTTAAGATATTTCCAATAATTCAAATAGTAATCAAATATCTTGGTACATTATTTTTAATCTATTTGGCTTACAAAATTGCTTCTTCTACTGCTTCCTTAGAAACTAAAAAAGAAAATCCGGTAAAATTTATTGAAACTTTTTTATTTCAATATTTAAACCCAAAAGGAGTAATGGTAGCAATTATAGTTGTTTCTACATATGTAGAGTTAGGAGAAAATTATTTTAGTTATGCGACTCAAGTTGTGCTTCTTGCTTTCTTATTTTCCTCAACAAGTATTACTTTATGGACCTTTATAGGTAAATTTTTGAGGAAATTTGCGACAAATGATAAATTTATTAATTATTTTAATTATGCTATGTCAGGACTTCTTCTTTTGAGCATAATTACATTTTATATATAAACTATGAAACCAGGTAATAAAAATTCTTATAAATCACTCTCTGAAATTAAGATTGATAATAAAAATTTTAAGATATTTTCACTTACAGAGGCAGAGAAAAATGGCTTGATTGGGATTTCTAAGTTACCAAAATCTCTAAAGGTTCTACTAGAAAACCTTTTAAGATATGAAGACGATTTATCTGTAACTAAAAATCAAATTGAATCCGTTAAAGATTGGCTAAAAAATAAAACTTCTAAAACAGAAATAGCTTATAGACCCGCAAGAGTTTTGTTACAAGATTATACTGGAATTCCCGCAGTCGCTGATTTAGCAGCAATGCGCGAGGCTGTTAAAGAAAAGAATAAAGATCCAAAAACTATTAATCCCTTATCTGCAGTAGATCTTGTGATTGATCACTCTGTTCAAGTTGATCAATCAGCTAAAGCTGATTCTTTTGATAAAAATGTAGAAATAGAATTTGACAGAAATAGCGAGAGATACTCTTTTTTAAAATGGGGTCAACAAGCTTTTGATAATTTTAGAATTGTACCTCCAGGAACAGGGATTTGTCATCAAGTTAATTTAGAATATCTTTCAAAGGTAGTTTGGAGTGAGGAATTTCAAGGTGAAAGATATCTTTTCCCAGATACATTAGTTGGAACCGATAGTCATACAACAATGGTCAATGGACTTTCAGTTTTGGGATGGGGAGTTGGTGGTATTGAGGCAGAGGCTGGAATGCTAGGCCAACCTATTTCTATGTTAATTCCAGAAGTTATTGGTTTTGAAGTAAAGAATAAAATGCCAGAAGGGACGACAGCAACTGATTTAGTTTTAACTGTTGTTAAAATGTTAAGAGATAAAGGAGTGGTTGGTAAATTTGTAGAATTTTTTGGGGAAGGTTTAAAAAATTTAACTTTAGCTGATAGAGCAACGATTGCAAATATGGCTCCAGAATACGGTGCAACTTGTGGTTTTTTTCCAATAGATGAAGAAACTCTTAAATACCTTAAATTTTCTGGAAGAGATCAAGCAACTGTAAAAATTGTGGAAGAATACGCAAAAAAACAAGGTCTTTGGGCGAGTGAGGATATTATTTTCACAGATACTTTAACTTTAGATATGACGACAATAGTACCAACTATTTCTGGACCAAAAAGACCTCAAGATAAAGTATTATTAACTGATGCTTCAAAAAACTTTAAAAATAGTTTTAGTGAAATAACAAGTAAAAAAAATTATACAATCTCTAAAGTACCAAACACAGATTTTGAAATCAAGGATGGTTCAATTTTAATTGCGGCAATTACTTCTTGTACTAACACATCAAACCCTAATGTTTTAATCGGAGCAGGTTTGTTAGCAAAAAAAGCAGTTGAATTGGGTCTTGAGGTAAAACCTTGGGTAAAAACATCTCTCGCACCAGGCTCTCAAGTAGTAACCGACTATTTAGAAAAAGCAGGATTAAACATTTATTTGGATAAGCTTGGATTTAATTTAGTTGGTTATGGATGCACTACATGTATTGGAAATTCTGGACCTTTGGCACCAAACATTGTCGAAGCAATCCAAAAAGAAAATATTTATGCAGTTTCAGTATTATCTGGAAATAGAAATTTTGAAGGAAGAATTTCTCCTCATATTAAAGCGAATTATTTAGCATCTCCTCCTCTTGTTGTCGCTTATGCGTTAGCAGGTCATATGGGATTTGATTTATACAATGATTCATTAGGAAAAGATAAAAATGGTAATGAAATTTTTATGAAAGATATTTGGCCAAGTAATCAAGAGATAGAAGAAACTTTAAAAATGTCTTTGAATGCTGAAATGTTTGTAAAAAGATACTCAAACGTCTCAAAAGGACCAAAACAATGGCAACAAATCAAAACTGAAAAAAGCAGTATTTATAACTGGGAAGAAAATTCTACATATGTCAAGAAACCACCTTTCTTTGAAAATCTCTCAGATGAACCAGAGGGTTTTAAAAGAATTAAAAATGCGAGACCATTGCTTATTCTAGGTGATATGGTTACTACAGATCATATTTCTCCAGCTGGCAACATTCAAAAAGAAAGTCCAACAGGTGAATATTTTATGAAATATCAAGTATTACCTAAAGATTATAATTCTTATGGTTCTAGAAGGGGAAATCATGAGGTAATGATGAGAGGAACTTTTGCAAATATAAGAATTAGAAATGAAATTGCACCTGGTACTGAAGGTGGTTTTACAAAATTATATCCTGAGGAAAAAGTAATGCCTATTTATGACGCGGTCGTTGAATATAAGAAAAGAGGAACAGATTTAGTAGTCATTGGGGGAAAAGAATATGGCACTGGATCTTCCAGAGATTGGGCAGCTAAGGGGACAAAGTTATTAGGTGTTAAAGCAGTCATAGCTGAAAGTTTTGAGAGAATTCATAGATCTAATTTAATTGGAATGGGTATTTTACCTTTGCAATTTATTAACAATGTTAATAGAAAAAATCTTAATCTTTCTGGATCAGAATTAATTAGTGTTAATGAAATAGAAAAAGGCTTTAAACCATCTGATAAAGTAAAACTTGAAATTAAATACTCAACGGGTGAAATAAAAAAAGTAGAAACATTGTGTAGGATAGATACAAAAAATGAATTAGAGTACTACAAAAATGGAGGCATCCTTCAGTACGTTTTGAGAAATATGATTTAATTATGGATGAAGATTTATCAATTATAAACACAGAAACAAGAAAAGAAAAAATTAAGAACTTTTTTATTAATAACAAAAATAAGATAATTATTTCTTTATTTATTTTTGTGTTAATTATAGTAAGTTATTTTGGGTTTAAGGAGTATGAGAATATAAAAAAAAAAAAAATTTCAGATACATATAATTCTATTTTAATCGACTATTCAAATGGAAAAACTGGAGGAGTAAAAGAAAAACTAATTGATTTGGTGTATGAAAAAGACTCTACATACTCTCCCTTATCTCTTTATTTCATCATTGATAACAAGCTTATAACTGAAACAAATGAAGTAAATGATTTATTTAACGTTGTAATAAATAAAACAAACTTAGAATACGAAATTAAAAATCTAATAATTTATAAGAAAGCTCTTTTTAATGCAGATATATATGAAGAAAATGAGTTATTAGAAAATTTGAAACCCTTAATAAGCAAAGAAACTGTTTGGAAATCACATGCTTTGTATTTGATAGCTGAGTATTATTTTTCAAAAAATGAGAAACAAAAATCAAAAGAATTTTTTAACAAAATTCTTAGTATTGAAAATTCAAATCAAGATATCATTAATAAAACTCAAAAAAGACTTAATAGAGATTTAAGTGATTAAAATATTTTATTTATTCCTATTTTCTCTTATCTTAATAAGTTGTTCTTTTAACAAAAATTCAAAATTTTGGACATCAACGAAACTTATTAAATTAGAAAAAAATTTTAATGAAATATTCACTGAGGAAAAAAAATTACAAAATGAATTAAATCCAAATTTAAAAATCAAACTTAATAATAAAATAGATAATAATACTTTTCTTTTAAAACAGTTAAATAATGATGGAATAGTTAGTTTTAATAGTGTTATAAAAAAATCATCAAGATACAATTTTTCAAAAATAAAAAATTTTCATCAATATGAACCAGAAATTTCTTTTTATAAAAAAAATCTAATATTTTTTGATAATAAAGGTTCTATCTTACAATTTAATCAAAATTCTAAGTTAAATTGGAAAAAAAATTATTATTCGAAATCAGAAAAAAAACTAAATCCAATCTTGCAATTTTCAAATAATGATAAATATTTAATTGTCATAGATAATATTGCGAAGTATTATCTTTTGGATGTAGAAACTGGAAATCTAATTTGGAAAAAAAATAATTTAGCTCCATTTAATTCACAAGTAAAAATTTACAAAGATATGTTTTTTGTAATTGATTTTTCAAATACATTAAGATGTTTTTCTATAAAGACTGGAGAAGAATTGTGGAACATAAAAACAGAAAATTCTTTGATGAGGTCACAAAAAAAACTTTCTTTGGTAATTGTAAAAGATAGGGTATATTTTAACAATTCAATTGGAGATATAACTGCTGTTGATATTAAAAAAGGTGAAATGATTTGGCAGTTACCAACTCAAGGTACAAAAGTAGTTGAGACAGCTTTCTCCCTTGAAACTTCAGATATAGTCTCTGACAACAAAAGTTTATTCTTCTCGAATAATAAAAACCAATTTTTTTCAATAGATACAGAGACTGGAAGCTTTAATTGGAAAAATAAAGTTAATTCAAATATTAGACCAGTAATAGCTGGCAACTTTATTTTTACAGTCTCTTTAGAGGGTTATCTTGTAGTAATAGATAAAATTTCAGGAAATATCATAAAAGTTACAGATATATTTAAAACTTTTAAACCCAAAAAAAGATCTAAAATTAAACCAAGCGGATTTTTAATAGGTTTTGATAAAATGTATCTTTCAACATCCAATGGAAGGATATTTGTAATTGATTTAAATTTAGGAAAAACTATTTCAGTACTTAAAATTGATAACGAGAAAATATCAAGACCTTTTGCTATGCAAAATAATTTATTTGTAATTAAAGATAACTCAGTAATTAGATTGAACTAATGCTACTAAAATTTTTAGAAAAAATTGGACGTAAGAAAGTTGTATTGGATAGAGGACCATCACATCCAAGGTTTGATCAAGCAAAACCATGGATGAATAGATATTATGTTTTATTTCGAAATAGACCTAAATGGTTTCCATTTAATATTTTAATTCATGAGATGTTAGCTGATGACCATGGAGACGGTATACATAATCATCTTTGTCCTTATATTACAATTATTTTGCGAGGAGGATATTGGGAAACAACAAGAAAAGGAAAGTTCTGGAGAAAACCAGGATATATTGGTTTTCGATCTGCAAATGCACATCACAGAGTTGATTTAAAAAAAGGCACAAATCCTTTGACAATATTTATCACCGGACCATTTGGGTTTAGAAAAGGGCCAAGATCAGAATATGGTATTAATTTTAAAAAAAAATGAACTTAAAGAATTTGTTTTTGGATTATTGTGAAACCAACAATTTTGAAATTAACAAAAATCAAATAAGTGTAATCCAAGCATTAAGCGATTATTATAAAGATAATTTTAATCAATCTTTTTTAAATAAATTTTTAAAAAAAGATAAACGTAAATATGGATTTTATTTATCTGGCGATGTTGGTGTTGGAAAAACAATGATACTAAATTTTTTTTTCGAATTATTGAAAGAAAAAAAATTAAGACTTCATTTTAATCAATTTATGATAAATTTTCATGACTTTATCTATGAAAATAAAAATATAGATAAAAATAATGGCATTGAATCTTTTGTAAAGAATTTAAAAAAAAAAGTTGAAATTTTATATTTTGATGAATTTCAAGTAACAAATATTGTTGATGCTATGATTTTAGGAAGATTATTTGAAAAAATATTTGACGAAAAAATAAAAGTAATTTTTACCTCAAATATAAAAGTTTACAATTTGTATAAAGATGGATTGCAGAGAGAACAATTTTTACCTTTTATAGATATAATTAAAAAACAATCTCTAGAGATGGAACTTTTAATTGATGAGGACTATAGAACAAATAGAAATAATAATTTAGAAAGATTTTTATTTCCATTAAATCAATCTACTAATTTTAAACTTAATAAATTTTTCAGAAAAGTAACAAAAAATAAAAAAAAAGATTTTAAAGTTTTGGATATAAAAGGTCGAAAATTAGAATTTAAGAATTTTTATGAAGGAATATTTAGATTTGAATTTGATGAGATATGCAACAAAAATTTGGGAGCTGAAGATTACTTAAAGATTGCAGAAAATTCTAATTTTATATTTTTAGAAAATTTGCCAAATTTTGATGATGGGAACTCAAATCAACAACTTAGATTCATTACATTTATTGATGTAATTTATGAAAAAAAAATTCCTTTAATGATTACATCTGAGAGTGATTTAAATTCAATAAAATCTTCAAAAAGTCTGTCTGATATATTTAAAAGGACTACAAGTCGTCTATATGAACTTACCTCTGTAAATTATAATTAAATTATGAAACAGGAATTCTTTGAATTACAAATTGAAACAAATGGTCAGAAACTTTATGAATTCACAGATAAAACAATAAGTTGGTTAAAAGAAAAAAAATTAATTAATGGTATTTTAAATTTGAGTGTTTTACATACAAGTGCATCTTTAATTGTTCAAGAAAATGCTGACCCAGATGTTCAAACTGATTTGATAAACTATTTTAATAAGCTAGTGCCCATGAACAATAAATTGTATATTCACTCTGCAGAGGGAAAAGACGATATGCCAGCACATATAAAATCATCTTTAACAAATAATCAAATATCTTTAAGTGTAAAAAAAAATGATTTAATTCTTGGAACCTGGCAAGGCTTGTATTTATTTGAGCATCGTTTCCAACCACAAAAAAGAAAAATTGTTCACCATTTTATTGGAGAGTGAACGATATTTTTTTTTCTACATATTTGAAGATAATGATAATCATTCTCAAAAAAAGTTTGAGATTGATTATCATTCACTTACATAATTGTTGTAATAATTTTTTAAAAAATTAAAGTTTTGGTATGGAGACACAAAACTATAATTGTAAAAAATGCGGGTTAACTGTTTCGTCTATATGCTCAAAATGTGATAGGGTGGTAGATGTAAAAGTTCTTGATAATGGCTGTATTGTACAAAAAACAAAATGTTCAGATTGTGCAAATATTCCAGTTATTAAGGATGTTTGTTCACAAAGCAAATAAACAGATTAATTAAGTAAAATCAAACTTTCAGGAATGAATTGTGGAACTAACTAGAGGTATATTCAAAACAGCCGAAAATATTTTTCAAAATAATAGAGGCTCAATATTAAGAACAATTATTTATACTATAGGACATTTTGCAATAGCCATTACTGTCCTTATGTTAGTTGCAGATGTAACTTTTATGATAGCTTTGACAGATGCCATAGTTGAGCCTTTGGCAAATTCCATATGGTACTTTATTTTAGATAAATGGTGGGCAAGTAAATCTAGTCATAATAAAAAAAAATATTCTTCTTAAAAAAATTATTTTTTTAATGTTTGAAAAGCAGAAAGAGCTTCTTTTCTTGCATGTTCATGAATTACAATAGGTTTTGGATAGTCTTTACCTATTATTGTTTTGATAGCTTCTTGATACTTTAATTCCATTTCCCAAGGTTTGTGAATAAATTTTTGAGGAACTTTATTAAGTTCAGGAACCCATTTTTTTACGTACAAACCTTCTTTGTCAAATTTTTCTCCCTGGAGAATTGGATTAAATATCCTAAAGTATGGGGCGGCATCAGCACCACACCCAGCAACCCATTGCCACTGTGCAACATTGTTTGCTTTATTAAAATCTAATAAACAATTTCTAAAATGTTTTTCTCCTTCAGTCCAATTTATTCTTAAATGCTTAACCAAAAAAGAACCTACAACCATTCTTATT
>CABXYU010000014.1 GCA_902516625.1 uncultured Pelagibacteraceae bacterium
CAAAAAAATTTAAGAAATAAATTAATAAAATTTCTACAAAAAAATAATATTGAAACAAGACCAACATTTTATTTAATAAATGAAATGCAGATGTATAAAAAAAAAATAAATCTATTAAATAGCAAACAAATTTCAAATAATGGTATTTGCTTACCTAGTTGGCCAAATATCTCCAAACAGGAATTAACATATATTGTTAGTAAGATTCAAATTTTTTTAAAAAAAAATGCAAAGTAAATTGTTTAGACAAAATGAAATCAAAAATTTCAGGATTTGAAATACTCGCTAAGGGAAAATAAAATGCTGGATAGAGATTTTAAAAGGCTCTTAGAAAATTATAATTTTTCTCATCAAAATTATAAGAATGAATTTAATTCAATTATATGGAAAAAAATAAATGATGAAAAAAAATTTAATCTAGTCGATTTAGATAAAATAAAAAATTTCAGAAATAATGGGCTTTCAAGAGGATTTGACAATGATTACTTAAAAATTAACAACCTAGAACATAAAAAAAATTTTTTAAATTATCTGAATAAGTTAGAAATTAAATTTAATGACATAAAAAAAATTCTTCCTGAAAAAAATATAGGCAATAATCCAACTGCAATTAATTATGATGGTATCTATCTTGATTCAAAATCAAAAGATTTCTTAAATAAGTATAGTCTTATAAATAAGTATATTTTTAAAAAACAAGAAATTTATTCCTGCTCAGAAATTGGAGGAGGATATGGTGAATTAGCCAGAATGATTATTAAAACAAAAAAAATTAAATATATAATGATTGATCTTCCAGAAACAAACTTAATATCCTCATATTATTTAAAAAGTTATTTTCCTGATAAAAAGTTTGTATTATCAATAGATTTACCAAAAGGAGAGTTAACAAAAAATCTGTATCATGAGAATGATATTTTTATAATTTGTCCATGGGATAAATTAGGTGACTTTAAAGTAGATATATTTTTAAATTTTCACTCATTTATGGAGATGAATATAAAAACAAGAAAAAAATATTTTAATTTAATACACTCGAAGATAGAAGCTAATGGTTTTTTTCTTACAGAAAATAGATATTGTCAATTAGTAAAATTAGAGAAGAATTTATTAAAGGATTATGAATATGATAATAAATGGAAAAAAATTATTTATAAACAGAGCCAAGAACTAAAAAGAATGGGCATAATACTCACTCAAAGAATATCTAGTAACTCAAATGAGATAATTTTGATGAAAAAACAAATAGAAAAAGACAGTAAAGAATTTGAAGTTCCAAACAATTTACCGGTGGTATTAATTCTTATCTATAGATTTTTCAAAAATTTATTTAAAAAAAATGAATAAAAAGATTATTATATTTGCAAACTATTTTTGTGCTTGGGATGGTGGAATTGATTTATTAAAACATTGGCTTACATGTATTACACGCTCTTCTAAAAAAAAAAAAATAGATGTCCTCTTAGTTTTGCCAAAAAGTAATTTTACTTCCTTTCTAAAATTAATTCTACATCCTTTCCTTTTTTTTTTAAAAAAATTTATTTTTGAAAATAAATTTATTTTTAAAAAATGGCCATATTGGCATGGTGCTAAAGAAATTGAAAATTATGTTCTCAATGATTTAAAAAATTCATTTAATATAATTTATTCAGATTATTCACAAAAAAATAAAGTATTAAAAAAATATAGAGGTAATATTTTTTTTCCATCAATAGAAGAGATTTTAACAGAAAATAGTATAGGATATGTTTTTGATTTTCAGCATGAATATTTTAAAGATTTTTTTTCGAAAAATGAGATTTTTATTAGACGAAATAAAATAAATAAATTATCAATTTTAAAAAAAATTATCGTTAATTCTAAGAAAACAAAAGAAGATTTACTTAAATTCCACAAAAATTTTAAAGAAAATCAAATTTATGTAATACCTTTTGCACCCTCAGATACAGAACTTAAATTTGAAAAAAAAATGAATAGAGAGGGTTTTTTTAAAAATGAATTTTTTATAGTTTGTAATAAATTTTGGAAGCACAAAAATCATAAGGTTGTTTTAGAGGCTTTCAGAGTTTACAAAAAAAAAGGTGGTAGAAAAAACTTAATTTTTACTGGTGACAAAAATGACTACAAATCAAAAGATGTTTTACACAAAATTGAAAAATATATCTTAAGGCATAACTTAAGTGAATTTATTAAAATTACTGGAAGAATTAGCAAAAGAGATCAATTAAATTTAATGTTTAATTCAAAAGCATTAATTCAACCAACCTTATTTGAGGGTGGGCCGGGTGGAGGTTCTGTTTATGATGCAATATCTATGGGTAAAAATATAATAATTTCAAATATAGATATAAATAAAGAGATAAAATATGATAAGTTACTATTTTTTGATCCAAATAACTATAATAGCTTGTATAAAATATTAGATAATTTTGAGATTAGAGTATCTAAAAGTAAATTTAAAAATAATTTTAAAGAAAAAACTAATTTAAGAAAAAAGTGCGGAAATTTTTTGATTAAAACTTTTTCTACAAAATAAATATGCATATAATCAATACTTTAAGACCTTTTCTAAAAAAAATTTTCTCCGACAAAACTTATTATTTTTTGAGATCAATTTATAGGAAGGTAAAATATCCTATAAATGAAACTATAGAGTTAGTAATTCATTTTTTGAGATATTTTTCACTATATAACCCAGATTATAAAATAAACTTAAATTTAGGTTTTGGTAAAGAGGAAAGTGATTTTTTTCTGTCTAAATTAAAACAATGTGAATTTTATTTAGAGTATGGAACAGGTAAATCAACACTTCACGCACTTAAATTTAATAAAAAATTTATAGCAGTTGAAAGTGATAAAAATTTTTATAATTACATGAAATCAAAAATTGATAAACATGATATTTTTAGATTCGTAGATTTCGGAATTGTAAAATTTGCGTCTATTCCGATATTCTTTAATTTAAGGAAAAATAAACTCTCTAAATTAGCATATAAATATAATTTTGATATTTTAGATGAATTATCTTTAAAGGATAAAGTGCCAGACTTAATTCTTGTTGATGGAAGGTATAGGGTTTTAACTGGTATTGCGCTGTACAAATTTTTTCAAAAAAAACAAGAAAATTTTTTAATAATTTTTGATGATTATTTTAAAAGAGATTTTTATAATATTCTTGATAAGCTTTTTCATATTGAAAAAGTTGGAAGATTTGGAGTTACAAGTAAATTAAAATATGTAGACAATTCTGAATTAGAAAATTTGATCAAAATATTTTTAAAGGACTTTAGATAAAGTATGATTAATAAATATCCATTTTTAATTGCCGAAATATCAGCCAATCATGCTGGCTCATTAAATAAAGCAAAAAGATTAATTGACATATCTAAAAATGTAGGAGCGGATGCTGTAAAGTTGCAAACTTTTGATGCAGATATGATGACGCTGAATTCTAAAGATAAAGATTTTATTATTCAAGATGGAATATGGAAAGGTTATAAGCTTTGGGATCTATATGACAAAGCAAAAACACCATTAGAATGGCATCGTGAACTTTTTAGATATGCTAAAAAAATGAAAATAAAAATTTTTAGCTCACCTTTCTCAGAAAAAAGTGTGGATTTCCTCGAGAAGTTAAATTGCCCAGCTTATAAAATAGCTTCTTTTGAAATGTGTGATCTTACTCTAATAAAGCACATTGCAAGAAAAAAAAAACCAGTAATTATTTCTACTGGCACTCAATCACTCAACAATGTTGAATTAGTAAATAAATATGTAAAAAAATATGGAATTAAAGATTATTCATTTCTTTATTGTGTAAGCAAATATCCATCTAAGATTGAGGATTTTAATTTAAATAATATAAAAATTTTAAAAGATAAGTTAAAATGCAAAGTGGGTTTATCTGATCATTCTGTTGGACCAGAAATTGCAAGAGCAGCTGTTTTTGTAGGGGCAGAAATAATTGAGAAACATATTAATTTAGATAAAAATGGAGAATCTTTAGACTCTAAATTTTCCTCAAATCAAAAAGATTTTATTGAATTAAGACATGAAATTGACTCTGCTTATAATTTATTAGGAAAAAAACACTTCTTTATTTCAAAAAAAGAGAAACAAAATAAAATTTTCAGAAGGTCAATATATTCTATAAAGGACATTAAAAAAGGCGAAATCTTTACTCGACATAATATAAAAAGAATAAGACCAGGAAAAGGACTAAGCCCACTTTATTTTGGTAAATTGATTAATTTAAAATCTCCTATTAATATTAAAAAGAATAAACCTATACCGTCAAAAATAACAAAACTATTAAAACTAAAGATATAAGTAAAGATGGAAAGTTTTTTTTCAAAAAAATTATCAAATTTTAGATTCATAAAATTTAATTTAAATAAAAAAAATTTTCAAAAAACGGAAACAAATAAATTTGATATTATTTTGATTGAGTTTAATGCTTTCCAAGTTATTCATGTTGTTTTCTCTGTAATTTGTAATTTTTTTTATAAATCAAATAAAAAATTAAAAATTATTGCCTATTATAATTATGATGTATTAGTATCTAATTTAAAAAAAAACTTCTTTAATAAGATTGCTTGGTCATTTGGAAAGTTCTTTTGGATAAATAATTTTGGTATATATAAATCTTTTGGAGTTTGCGATTTTATTAGACCAAAACCAAACTTAGATTATGAATATAAAATTGAAAATACCATTTTTGAAATAAACAAATTATCTAAAAATGAAATATTGAATTATGAATTAAATGGTATCAAAATCGGTGATTTATTATATGACACATATATTAAAAAATACAAGTTAGTCACAATTAACTTAGAAGACCAAAAATTTAATAATTTATGTCGTAATTTTTTATATTTATTTTATTTTTGGTTTGACTATTTAAAAGATAAAAAAATAAAAAAAGTAATAGGTGTTCATACAGTATATTCTTACGCATTAATACTCCGAATAGCATTATTTTATAAAATTGAATGTTTTGTTATTAACGATGAATGCATATCAAGACTTTCCAAAAAAAATTATTTTGCCAATACTGATTTTAAAAATTATTCAAATAATTTTTTGAAATTAAAAAATAAGGTTAAAAAAAAGGGCCTAAATCTTTCTGAAGAAATTCTAAAAAAAAGATTGAAAGGACATGCGGGAATTAAATATGATTTAATATCTAAGAAGTCTTCATTTCATAATAAAATAACAAAAAGACAAATATCTAAATCAACAAAATTAAAAGTTTTAGTTTGTACAAGAAACCTTTTTGATGCAGTTCATGTTTTTGGGAAACAATTATTTGTAGATAATTTAGAATGGTTAGAATGTATAGGAAACATTTCAAATACTACTGATTATGAATGGTATATTAAAACTCATAGATTATACGAAGGAAAATTTAAAAAGTATCAACCCAAGTCAAACTTTACAATTCATAAAATTATTAAAAAATATCCAAAATTGAAAATTTTAAATCCAGACTACTCACATCAACAAATTATCACTGAAGGAATTAATTTTATAATTACACAACATGGCTCAGTAGGTTATGAATACGCATACCTAGGCATACCCGTGATAAATTCATCAATTAATAATCCTCAAATTTCCTATAAATTTAATATTAACCCGAAATCGAAATTAGATTTTATTAAAACAATCAATAATTTAGAAAAAATTAAATTTTCAATTAAAAAAAGAGATGTTGTAGAATTTTATTTTATGAGAAATATTTATCAAGACAAAAAGTGGTTTTTTAAAAATCAAAATGAATTGATGAATTATATTCATGACTGGGACGGGAAATATACAAATAAAATTTATGATTATTCCCTAATATATTTAAAAAAAAAAGACAATATAAAAAGAATAGAAGATAACTTTAAAAATTTTTTAAAAACAAGCGATCACACTATATCGATTAAACATACTACAAATGAATTTTGATAATCTTAGAATTATAACTAAAGAGACAAAAGATTTGTCTAAAAAAGAAATACAAAATATTTGTAATTTAAAAAATAGTTATTGGAAATATGGAAAAAAATCCCAAATGAGGTGGTTTAAAAATAATATTAAAAAGTTTGACCTTAATAATATGCTAATTCTAAATGAAAAATTAATCGGATACACTCTAATTAGAAATAGAAATCATGTAACAAAAAACAAAAAAAAATATGTTTTAATTGACTCAGTTATATTAAATAAAGCTTTTCAAAAAAAGGGCTATGGTGATATTTTAATGGGTTATAACAATCTCATTATAAAAAAGATTGGCTTTGAAGGAATATTACTTTGCAATAAATCATTAGTTAAATTTTATAAAAAATTTAATTGGAACAAAACCTCTAAAAGTTTATACAATATTGATAATCTTAAAAAAAAAAACTACGTGGTTTTAAAATACAATGGGATTTAGTTTATGAAAAATAAAAGAATTAAAAAAGCCTTAAAACTTGTCGATAAGATTGAAAAAATAAGATCTAAAAATAACAAAAATTGGATGGACTTATTGAGAATATCTTTAGAATTAAATTTCGAAAAAACCTCAAAAGTTTTAAGAGAAATTTGTAAACATGATAATGATATAAGTAAACTTGCAAACAAAATAAATAATTTAAAAAAATAAATAAAATTTCTATGAAATTATATAAATTTTTTTTGTTAACAAAAAAAAAACTATTTTATTTAAATAGAAGTATCACAGGCAAAGAAACAGAAGAAACACTCAGAATAATAAAAAAAAATTTAAATATTTTAAAATTAAAATATACAAAATCACGAACAAAAGTTTTTGACTGGATCATTCCATATGAATGGAACGTGAAAACTGCTTATGTGCTAGATAATAAGAAAAAAAAAATTATAGATTTTAATGATAATAACCTGCACTTAGTGGGCTATTCACAAAAAATAAAAAAAAAAATTTTAAAGAAGGAATTTCTTAATAAGATTTATTCCTTGCCTGATTTACCTAATGCTATTCCGTATAAAACTTCCTATTATAAAAAAGATTGGGGTTTTTGTGTAACCCACAATCAAAAAAAACACATAATAAAGAATTATAAAAAAAATGATTATTTTCATGTAAACATTAACAGTAGCCACAATAAAAAAGGGAAACTCTGCTATGGTGAATTATTATTAAAAGGTAAATCTGATATTGAATTAATAATCTCAACTTATATTTGTCACCCCTCAATGGCTAATAATGAGCTTTCGGGGCCAATAGTGTCAATGGCACTAGCAAGTTATTTTAATAATAAACCACTTAATTATTCAATTAGATTTTTATTTATTCCAGAAACTATTGGATCAATAAATTTTATAAAAAAAAATTTTTCAAAATTAAAAAAAAAAAGAGTATTCGGTTTAAACTTAAGCTGTATTGGAGATGAGAGAAATTATTCTATGATGTTTTCAAAATACAAAAATTCTCCAATCGATGAGTCTGTAATAGAGGCATATAAATTTTTAAAGATTAAACCTAAAAAATTTAGTTTTTTGAAAAGAGGATCGGACGAGAGACAGTTTAATTCACCTGGTATAGATATACCTATGGCATCGTTATTTAGAACAAAATATGGTGAGTATCCTGAGTACCACACTTCCTTAGACAATTTTAATATTGTTACATACAAAGGCTTGCTCGGTGGCTTCAAGGTTGCAAAAAAAACTATTGAAATATTTCAAAATAAAATTATTCCAAAAAATAATATTTTATGTGAACCTCAATTGAGTAAAAGAAATTTATATCCAACAATGTCCAGTAATAAGATTGACTTAAAATCAAGGAAATATTTAGATTTTTTACAATATACAGATGGAAAATCTTCTTTAACAAAGATCTCTAATGAAATTAAGATTAAAAATAAGGATGCTTTAAAAATATTTGATATTTTAAAAAAAAATAAATTGATTGTTTAATGATTTGTATCATCCCAGCTAGAAAAGGAAGTAAGAGAATAAAAAATAAAAATTTGAAAAAAATTTTAAATAAACCTTTAATAGCTCACACTATTCAAATTGTAAAAAAATCTAAAATATTTAGTAGAATTATTGTATCTACTGACTGTGAAAAAATTGCCAAAATAGCAAAAAAAAATGGAGCAGAAATACCATTTATTAGAAAAAAAAATTTATCAGGGGATTATGTTGGGACAAAAGATGTTATGAGAGATGCTATTAAAAATTTAAATTCGGAAAACATAAAATATCATTTTTGTGTTTATCCTACTTCTATTTTATTAAGTATTAAGGATTTGAAAAGGGGTCTTTCAAAGATTAAAAGAACAAATTCTGATTACTTGATCACTTTAAAAAATTTTTTCCATCCACCACAAAGGTCTATTTTAATTAAAAATTCATATGAATTTAAATACTTGAATAAAAGTTTTATTTCTAAAAGAACTCAAGATCTTAAAAAATACTATCATGATGCTGGTGCGTTTTATATCTATAAAACATCTAGTCTTAATAAAAATAGAATAAAAAAAACATTTATAATTTTAAAAAAATTTAAATTTTTTGATATTGATGATATTGAGGATTTAAGATTTATAAAAAAAATTAAAACTAATACTTTTTAAGTAAATCAAATTTTGGCTCTTTTTCTAAGTAATTAAATATATTTAATTTCATTTCTTGGATTGCGACAGAATAAAAATCTCTCATTCTAAATGACCAAATTTCTAAACCAAACTTATTTTTAATGTAATTCAATCTTTTTTTTTTTTTTAATTTTTCAAAAAAATGTTCATTTAATCTTATTTTTTTTTGAATACCAATATTCTTAAAAAAAACAGACATATAAAAATCTGATATTATTATTTTGTTGTTGATTTTAATCTTATTTAAAAATTGTTTGTTATACCTATATGGGACACCAAAAATAGTTTCTATATGATGAATAAGTGTTACAGCCCGAGAGGGATGTTTTCCTATGTTAATTTGGAGAGTATCTAAATCTAACATTTTAGACCAAGGAGATTCAATTCCATAAGCATGTTTTGAAACATTCTCTAAGGATTTAGCATTTTTTCCATTTCCTGAAACAGACCAAAGAGGATGAAGACTTCTTATAGAATTTTTTTTTTTTCTTATATATTCAGAAAAAGCACCCATGTCCTCTGATGGGGAATCTTTCAAATCAAAAATCTTTGATGAATTACAATGACTTAAACTTCCAGTGGGAACGAATATTGTAGAAGGTTTATTAGTAACATTTTTGATTGAAGTATATATATTCTCTAACAAATCGTTTTTTTTAAGTCTTAATTTTCCCAATTTACTTAAATCGGATGCAACAAAAATATTATTATATTTTTGCAATTTTAAATATTTAAAGTTGCGGTTTAAAGTTGTATTAAATTTTTCAATCATTTTAATTTTTTTCATTTTTATGTAAAAAAAGTTTAGCTGCTAAATATTGATGAGGAGGAATAAACCATTTATCTGTTAAAGAAAAACTTTTTTTTGAATTCTTATTTTTGATGTAGTTTTTGCAAACTTTTTTCGCCAATAAAAATTTAAATCTTGTATTATTACCTTGTTTTTTCAATTTCAAATTTTTTTTAGGCTCTTTTATATTTATGTAAGATTGATTATAATTTACTACAGTCATTCCAAATTTTAAATTACTAAATCTTGATTTCATATATTTGATACAGCCATAAAATAATTCAGGTTTATTAATAAATGGAAAGGGTGTTTGTATAAATTGTTTTTTATATTTGATACATAATTTGATTATCAACTCACAAATATTCCAATATTCTATATGATAGGGTTCTGGAAAAGGCCATGTTTTTTTACTTAGACAGTAATCGAAATGTCCATAGTGAATTGCAAAAATAAAATTATTTTTAACATCATCTTCCATTATACTTTCTAAATTTTTAATGCCTTTGTCACTTTCTATCATAGGGATAAGTTTTATATTGTTATTTTTAACATTTATTAGTTTACTAATTTTTTCTATTATTTTGTAGTCAGTAACTTTTGGAATAAAAATTCCATTTATAAATTTTTTTTTTATAACCTGTTTTAAACATTTAATATCTTCATCAAAATATTTTGATTTTATTGAATTTATTCTAACATAAATACTATTTTTTTTTGTGCTTAGTTTTTTTGATAAAAAAATTATTCCCTGCCTACAATTTTTTTTTAGTTTTATTGTATTTTTATTATTAAATATATCTTTTGAGCTGTCTTCTAAATCTAAAATTATAGGAGTTTTATCATTTATATTATTAATTAATTTTAATAACCCCCTATATCTCACTAAAGATAAATATTGATATATATTAATTTTCTTTTTCATCTAATTTAATTTTTTTGCAAATTTTAAATCTTCATAAGTATTTATATCAATTGACTCTTTTGAATTTAATTCAAGGCCAATGCACGAAAGTTTATCGAATGTAAAATTAATATACTTACTCGAGGTATAATTCAAAAATTTATCAAAATATTCAACTTTAGAAATTCTTATTGCTGCACAATTATTATATATAGGTGGCCAATCTTGTGTTCTTTCAAAGTATTCCGGTTTGTATTTTAAATATTTTATTTTATCAAATATTAATCTATCCCTCTTTTTTATTACAGAAGTAAAAGGGTGAAACTGACTTAATGTGTAAGAGGAAATTGAATTAAAATTTTTATTTTTAACCAATTTTTTATATGCTTTTCTAATACTATTTGTAGTTAAAAAGGGAAATGTTGGTGGTAAAATTGTTAAATAATCGGGATACTCAATTTTTTCCTTTTTTAACATTCTTAAAAAATGTAACACAGATGAAAATGTAGTCGCAAACGAACCTGAATATTTTTGTGGTCTATCTATTACATTTATTCTCATTTTAATTCCAATTTTTTTTATTTGAGAAGAATTTGTTGATAAAAAAACCTTTCCTATATTTGAATTGAGTGCACTTTTGATCTTTCTAGAAATTAAAGAATGTCCACCTATCTTCCTTAAATTTTTATTTTTAACTCGTGTTGATCCCTCTCTAGCTAAAATTAAAATATAATTAAGTTTTTTTTTAAATACTTTTAATCTCTTCATTTTTTAAAATTTTCTTAAACTTCTGATTAGAAAAAATTTTCTTACTCAAAACCTCAAAATTTTTAAGTTTTTTGTTATTATCTAAAATTAAGTCAGGATTATCAGGTTTATTGAATTTTATATCAACCCCAACTACATTTTTTATTTTTTTTTTTAATGCACTAATATATAGATTTTTCTTATCTCTTTTTAATAAAGTTTTCATGTTTACTCTTAGATAAATTTCAAAGTAGTTTTTAAAATTTTTTCTGTTCCATTTGAGCCAATATTTAAAATTTGTAAGTGATGAAACGATGACATTTATATTCTGTTCATCTAAAAGTTTTACGATTTTAGAAATTCTTTGTGCATTATTTAATCTATTAATTGAGGAAAAATCAGAATTATCATTAAATATTTTTCTTATAATATCACCATCTATATGAACCCATTTAAGAGTCTTTAATTTAAATCTTAGCATATATTTCGCTAAGGATGTTTTTCCAGAGCCAGATTTACCTAATATCCAAATTACCATTTGTAACCTTATAAGCTAAGTTTCTTAATATTGGGTGTATAGTATAGTAGGTTTCGCTGTGCAAACTTGTTTTATTTTTCCAGGTTTTTCCTTTTAAGAAATTAACAAAGTTTTTTGCCCTAATTATGTTGTCATAATCATCAAGATTCACTCTTTTTTTTGGCAGTTTATATCTATTTAAATAAAATATTTTCCCCCCGTCGATTTCTCTATTAATACGAAAAGTTGTACAATATATCTTCCTTTCTCTTAATATAGAGTAATAAATTGTTGTACTACCCTTATAATCAGGAAGTCTGCCAGTATGATTATGAAAACAATGTCTTTTTTTCATTAATTGTAAATTCTTTACTACTTCGCCGGGATACAAGCTTAATAAAATATTACGTTTTGAATTTTTAATTATAGTTTTAAAAAATTTTTTGTTATTTATGTTTGTATTTTGGACAATGATAAATTTATGACTGTATTTCTTAAGTAATAGAAGAATCTTTCTAAACAATACAGGATTTTTAAACTTTTTATTTTTGTAAAGAATTACTGAATATAACTTAAATTTGTTCTTACTTAACAAATCTAAATATTGTACTGATCTTTTTGTAACAGAACAAACTACAGATAAATTTTTTTTATACATTAAATTTTCTAATTAATTCAAATTCTTTCATAATATTTTGTTTGAGAATATTTAAACAATTTTGGTCCTTAATTTTTTTAAAATTCATTAAAACTTTGTCATTAATTTTTAGGCTTGCATTCAATTTTTTTAAGTCATTTAAACGTTTACTTTGTAAAATAAATCTATTTATTAATACATAACTTTCAATCTCAGCTTCGGTATTATTTTTTTTCCTGTTAAAAAAATTGTTATAATCAGAATAAACTTTTTGAAATATTTCAATTTTTTTATAAAGATTTGCAATACTGAGATTTATATATTTTTTATCTTTTTGACCTAAATTGTATAATTTTTTTAACGTATTAGATTTTTTAAAAAGTTTTGAGTTAAAGTTTTTTTTTTTTAATTTTTCTAAAAAAGATTTTCTAGATTCAAAATAAGAGTTTAAGAAACCTCTAGTAGTATTCAAATAAAATTTATAATTGTCTTTCGATATTCTTGATATAATTTGATGGTAATTCATAATTAATTATTCTTTTACATACTTTTAAGTCATTAACACTATCAATTTCTGTCCAAAATGTTTTTGTTGATATAAAACCTATATTAATGATCTTTTTTTTTATTGAGAGATTTATAAAAGTTGTAAAATCAATTTTTTGATTATTTAATTTTTTATAAAATTTTCGTAATTTAATAAAATCTGAATATTTAAATTTTGCTATACCCATAAATTGGTATTTAGGTTTTTTTCCAATAATTTTACCTCCTAGATTTATAATTTTCCCATTCTTTGTTGTAATATTTTCTGCATCTTTTAATATTTCTTTATTTTTCATTCTTTTTTTCCAATTTTGAATCCAGTTAGAATTTAAAGGAATAATATTTCCCCTCTTTCTTATTAGCTTTTGAATTAATTTCTTTTCAAAAATTATGTCTGAATAAATTACTATCACGTCAGTTTTGTTTAACTTTTCAATACTACAAAACATTGTTTCAACCATATTCGTTGAATTGTAGTTTTTATTTTTGATTATAATAAAATTTTTTTTTAAAAAAAAATTTATAGTATTTTGAAATTTATATCCTAGAACAGCTATTTTTTTAAAATTGACTGGAATTGCAAAATTTACAAAATCTAATATTCTTAATTTTTTTGTGACTTTGATTATAGCTTTTGGGTAATTTTTAGTAAGACTTTTTATACGTTTACCTTTTCCAGAGGCTAGGACTACAAAATTCATATATTTTTAAAGATGAATTTATCTAATAATTTTAATCTATTATATCTTTCAGGGTGCCACATAATTCCAAAAATTTTTTTTTTTTCGTTATAGTACATTTCAATAGAATTATCTTTAGCACATCTGAAACCGACATTTAAATTTTTACCAAGTTTATCGATACCAAAATTATGGTAAGAGTTAACCTTTATATTTTCTTTTGAAATTCCGAACTTATCTGTATTTATTTTTAAATAATGATTTTTTTTAACATGATTTTTGACTTTTTTAGTACTTCCTTTAAAATACTCGTTTATTTTAATAGCACCCCAACATATTCCAATTAGTCTAATTTTTTTTCTTAAACATTCTTTTATAACAAAATTATCAATTCTATTTCTGAGTAAATCACATTTTTTTTTTGAAAATTTAAGAGAGTCATTACCTCCTGAAATTATAACTAGATCAAAATTAAATTTTATTTTATTGTTTGTAATAATCTTTATATCGCTCTTTTTGTATATTTTTTCTAAAAAAGAGTACCAATTTGTGTCTAAGACATAGGATTTATCGTCTTTATAAAAACTCTTAATTGATGGCACTATTCCAATTCTCATATGAAGTTTATTGAGTTTAATTTACAATTTAAATTAATATATTTTTTATATTTGAGATTTTCAAATTTTTTTTCACCAACACCAATTGCTGCTGGTATATTTAATTCCGAACATCTAATTGCCATGTGTGAATTTACACCTCCATATTTTGTAATAATTCCTTTAATATTTTTGGTAAAAAGAAATTCATAACCTGGGTCAGCATTTTCTATTAGAACAATTTTTCCATCACAAATTGGAATTGATTTATCTGTATTTAGTAGGATGCACTTTGCAGAGGTATTTTTTTCGGTCACAAAATTAGATTTTATTAATTGATTCTTATAACAAAAAATGTCATCTGAACTTAAAACGTTATCTGGTAAATTAAAGTTTTTATAATAATTATATCTTTTATAATTTGCTGCAGACTCTGATTTTAAAATTTTTTCAATATCGTCGTCTATTAAACTTCTGTGCATATTTAAGATTGTTTTAATATCTATATAAGATATCTCTTCAATAGTTATTTTGTTTCTTTTTGAAATTAATTTTAAATAATCTAATATTTTTGACACATTTTTTGTAAAAATATATTTTGAATATTCTCTAAAGATTATTGCTTCTCTTATAAATCTCAAAAATTCGTTTAAACTGAGATTTATTTTATTCTTTTTTAAATGTTTCTTAATCAAATTTTTAGATTTTCTTGAAAAAGAAAAAGAGTGGTTTTTTAGTATTTTACTTTTTGTCTTTTTACCAAAATATCTATTATATGCATCTTTGTAAGTATCTGAAGTAATTTCATAAGTATCTGGTCGTAAATGACCATGAAGTTTAATAAATTTTAATTTTTTAAAATTGTTAAAATCTTTTGCAATTTTTGTGCTTATTGTTTTTAAACTATTCAAAAATCTCGACTTTTCATCACCACTTATGATTTTACAGTTTTGTAAGGAATTTAATAAATCTATAGCAACAAAACCACATC
>CABXYU010000015.1 GCA_902516625.1 uncultured Pelagibacteraceae bacterium
TACTAAACGAAAGAAAAAAACTAAGCCTAAGACCAAGAGAAAAAAAAATAAATTGGTCAAATCATCTAGAAAAAAAATAAAAACGAAAAAAAAAGTCGTTAAAAAAAAGTCTGCGACTAAGAAGCGTTCTAAAAAATCTAGAAATAATAAGCTCAAATCAACAAAAAAAACAAGAGGAGTAAAAAAAATGAGTGCAGAAGCATTAAAAGTGTCATCAGCTCTAGACACATCTCATCTAAAAGTAGAATTTCCATTTAAGGCAAAATATGGAAACTATATTAATGGGAAATTTGTAGAGCCTAAATCGGGAAAGTATTTTGATAATCCAAGCCCGATATCAAACGAAGTTATCTGTTCAGTAGCTAGATCAAATGAAAAAGATGTTGAGGCAGCATTAGATGCAGCTCATGCAGCTTTTAAAGAATGGGGAAAAACAGACATCACTACTAGATCAAATATAATGATGAAAATAGCTGATGTATTAGAAAAAAACCTAAATTTACTTGCAACAGCTGAATGTTTGGATAATGGAAAGCCAATTAGAGAATGTATGGCTGCAGATCTTCCACTAGTAATTGATCACTGGAGATATTTTGCAGGTGTTATTCGAGCTGAAGAAGGTTCTGTAGCTGAGATTAGTAATTCTCAATACTCTTACAATATACCAGAACCTTTAGGTGTAGTTGGACAAATAGTTCCATGGAACTTCCCATTATTAATGGCGACATGGAAATTGGCTCCAGCTTTAGCCGCAGGTAATTGTTCAGTTTTAAAACCAGCAGAACAAACACCAGCATCTATCATGGTTATGATGGAACTTATTGGTGATTTATTACCTCCTGGAGTTGTAAACATTGTAAGTGGTTTTGGACTAGAGGCAGGTAAACCTTTAGCTTCATCTAAAAGAGTAGCGAAGGTTGCTTTTACTGGTGAAACTTCAACAGGTAGATTGATCATGCAATATGCTGCTCAAAACATCATTCCAATCACATTAGAATTAGGTGGTAAGTCACCTAATATATTCTTTGCAGATATCATGGATAAAGATGATGATTTCTTAGATAAGTGTGTTGAAGGTTTTGTAATGTTTAACTTGAACCAGGGTGAAGTATGTACTTGTCCAAGTAGAGCGTTAGTTCAGGAATCTATTTATGATAAATTCATGGAAAAATGTATCGCTAGAACAAAAGCTGTTATCCAAGATAATCCACTTAAAATGGAAACAATGATTGGAGCACAAGCTTCAGTTGAGCAAATGGAGAAGATTAAATCCTATCTAGATCTTGGTAAAAAAGAAGGTGCTAAAGTTCTTGCTGGAGGAGAAGTTGGTAAACTTAATAGTGGATTAGAAAAAGGTAATTATATCCAACCTACTATTTTTGAGACTAATAATAGTTCTCGAATCTCTCAAGAAGAAATCTTTGGACCCGTTGTATCTGTAATTAAATTTAAAGATGAAGCAGAAGCATTAGAAATTGCTAATGATACTCTTTATGGTTTGGGTGCAGGTGTTTGGACTAGAAATGGAAATATTGCTTACAGAATGGGTAGAGCAATACAAGCAGGAATAGTATGGACAAATTGTTATCATGCTTATCCAGCTCATTCTCCATTTGGTGGTTACAAACAATCAGGTGTAGGAAGAGAAACACACAAAATGATGCTTAGCCATTACAGACAAAATAAGAATCTTCATGTTTCTTATGCTGAAAAGAAATTAGGCTTTTTTTAATCAATAATAATATATACTGGCCCATGATTCTTAATCATGGGCCGGAGTTTAAAAATGAAAGTATCTGCAACTAATTCAGCACTTAATCTATTATCTGAGCTTCAAGAAAAATATGGTGAAAAATTAATGTTCCACCAATCTGGAGGTTGTTGCGATGGTAGTGCGCCAATGTGTTTTCCTGAGGGAGAGTTTCCTTTAGGTGATAATGATATTAAACTAGGTGAAATTGGTGGAGTACCTTTTTATATGAACGCAGATCAATATGAAAAGTGGAAACATACTGATTTAACAATTGATGCAGTTAAGGGTATTGGCGGAATGTTTTCTTTAGACAATGGAACTGGAAAAAGATTTTTAACAAAATCTGAGATTTGTTTAGTTGTAGATAACGACAACAAAAAGAATTAATCATTTAAATTTTTAATGTCTGTTTACCTAAGTTCTCAAAAGGTTATTAAAGATTGGATTGATTATAACGATCATATGAATGTTTCGTATTATCTTTTAATGTTTGATAAATATGGTGCTGATACATTAAATAATATTTTTCAGATGGGTGAACAATCAGCAAAAACAACTAAGAAAAGTACAATGATTGTAGAGTCTCATATAACTTATAATCAAGAACTTCAACTAAATGATGAAGTGGATATTAATTGCGTTTATTTTGATCATGATAAAAAAAGACTTCAATATAAAATGGAAATGATCCACAAAGAAAAAAAATTTCTTGCCTCAACAATTGAAATTCTAGCTTTATATGTAGATCTTAATGAGAGAAAGGTTGCAGAATTTGAAGTAGAAAAAGTAAAAATAATGGATGACTTTATTGACAAAAATAAATCTCAATTTAAAAATGAAAGCCTAAAATTTTCATCAAAATTAAAAAAATGAAAAAAATATAAATATAACCTCCAGTCCGCAGCTGGAAGTTATACTAAAAATTATTGACCTGGTGCTTTGTAACCAATTTTACTTGCTTTTGTCGTAGCTTTTGTAAAATCAATCGCTTCAAGTATTGTAAGATTTCTAACAGCACCTGATGCTTCAACAACAAGCTTAATAGCTGCAAAATCATCAAAACTTGGCACGTCAGTAACGACTACAAAGTCGTAAGAACCTCTAACAATATCCATACTGTGCATTGTTCCACCCATAGCTTTTGTTAATTGCTCTACTACAGCTTTTCTATCACTTGTTGGATCTTTCAAGAATCCTTGAAAAGCTTTTTCTGTGTAGTTACCCATTATGTATGCTTTCATAATTAACTCCTTTTTTTTATAGACTAGAGTATCATCAATCTGTAATTACTTGATGTGTAAAAATTACATAGTAGACACAACCTATAGTAATGTTAGATTAAAATTATGTACGAAAAATTTGGCCAATTTATTGATGGAAAGTGGTGTCAATCATCTGACAAGTCAACATATGAAGTTATTAATCCTGCAAACGAGGAAATTATTGGCCACGCGTCTAAAGCAACACCGCAAGATGTTGATCGAGCATTAAAATCAGCAGAAAAAGGATTAGAAATTTGGAAAAAAACACCACCTTGGCAAAGGTCGTACGTCATTAGACGAATTGCAGATAAAATGAGAGAGAAACAAGATGTCTTAGCTAAATGGATGACACTAGAAGTTGGTAAACCTTTTGCAGAAGCCAAAGGTGAAGTAAATGGAGCTGCTGATATTTTTGAATGGAATGCTGAAGAAACAAAAAGAATTTATGGTCAGACGGTAGAAAGTAGATTTGAGGATACTAGAGTTCATGTTTATTACCAACCGGTAGGTGTTGTAGCAGCATTATCTCCGTGGAATTTTCCAGCAGTTTTGTCGGCAAGAAAAATCTCTACGGCTTTGGCAGCTGGGTGTTCTGTTATTATTAAGCCAGATGTTATTACTCCAGGCGTTGTAATGGAAATGGTAGATATTTGCAGGGAATGTGGGGTACCAGCAGGCGTTGTTAATCTTTTATCTGGCGATCCTCCAAGTATAGCTCAACAATTAATTTCTTCAGATATAATCAAAAAGATTTCTATAACTGGGTCTTCAAGAGTTGGAAAATTAATCTTAAAACAAGCAGCTGATAAAGTTCAAAGAGTGACAATGGAGTTGAGTGGTCATTCACCTTTTATAGTTTTTGATGATGCTGATATTAAAAAAGCTACTGACATGGCTATAGCAGCTAAATTTAGAAACAATGGTCAAGTTTGTATATCTCCCAATAGATTTTATATCCAAGAAAGTAAAAAAGATGAATTTATAAATTTATTTGTAGAAAAAACAAAAAAATTAAAGATTGGCGATGGAATGGATCCATCAGTTCAGCTGGGCCCTCTTACTACAAAAAAAAGATTAAATGAAGTTGAAGAGTTGGTAGAAACTACAAAAAAAGAAGGAGCAAAAGTTCTTTTAGGTGGAAAAAGACCACAAGGTTTTAATAAAGGTTTTTATTATGAACCAACTATATTTGATAATGTTAAAGATGATTTTACAATAATGAAAGTTGAACCTTTTGGTCCGTTAGTACCAATGTTATCTTTCAAAACTTTTGATGAAGTGATTGAAAGAGCTAACAATCATGAATTAGGTCTATCAAGTTACATTTGTACTAATTCAATGGATAAAGCACATAAAGCTTCTGAGCTGATGGAAACAGGAACAGTAGCTGTAAACACCCCACTCGTTGCTATAGCCGAGGCGCCATTTGGTGGAATTAAACAAGCTGGATATGGTCGAGAGGGTGGATCAATGGCTATAAAGGATTATTTAAATGTTAAGTACACACATTTAGGTCTTAAAGGATAAATTTATTCCAATATCTTAAATTCTGATTTATATTTTTCATTTATAGAAATTCCAAGTCCTGGTACTTTATCATCCAAATCTATAAAACCATTTTTTGGTTCGGGCTCTCCTTTAAACAAATAATAAAATAATTCATTTCCTATCTCCACTTGATGAACAGGAAAGTACTCTGAAAAAGGGCAATTGTTTCCTGCCATTGTTAAGTGATAATTATGCATTTGTCCCGCATGAGGTATTACTGGAACATTAAACTCTTCTGCTAATAAATTTATTTTATGACCAGCGGTAATTCCACCCACACGATTTGAGTCATATTGTATATAACTTAAAGCTTTTAGCTCTAATAAATGTTTGAAACCTAAAACACTAAATTCATGTTCACCACCTGCAATCGGTATCTTTCCTAAGGCATTTAATTCCACATACCCTGAAATATCATCAGGTATAACAGGTTCTTCTAACCATTTTGGTTTAAATTTCACTAATTCAGGAATTATTTTTTTTGAGTATTCTAAATCCCACCCCATATAGGCTTCAAGCATTAAATCATTTTCATCTCCAATAACCTCTCTCACTGCATTTACTAGCGCTACATTTTTTTTTATTCCTTCAGGTCCATCTTTTGGGCCCCAGCCAAAACGCATCTTAAACATCTTAAAACCTTCCTTAAGATATTTATCAGCTTCTATTTGTAAATCTTTAAGTGGTTGGCTATATAATTTTGATGCATAAACTGGAATCTTTTCTTTTGTTCTTCCACCAAGTAATTTAAAGACAGGTTCTTTTTTTAGTTTTCCCATTAAGTCCCAAATTCCAAGATCAATAGCTGAAATTCCTATCATTCCTATTCCTTTTCTTCCCCATGCCATTGTGCTTCTATACATTTTATCCCAAAGATATTCATAATCAAAAGGATCTTCACCAATCACTAAATTTTTAAGATAACAATCAATTGCTTTTTTTGTAACTTCAGGAGCCAAAGCAGCATTGCCTAATCCCACAGTTCCGTCATCTGCAATAACTTCACAAACTAACCATTGATGAAATCTAAATGATTTCATTTTATCTCCAGTTTCTCTTAGTAAGTCCGTAGGGTTTGTGCAAAAATTATGCATAGGTGGAACTATTTCACCAGTCCACTTATAAATTTTAGTTTTGATATCTTTGATTTTAGTCATCTTTTTTTACTATTCGCCATTGTTTCAGCTATTTTAAAAGATTGAAGTGTTGGTTCTAAGTTTGCAAGATTTTTCCCAGCAATGTCAAATGCAGTTCCATGAGCTGGCGTTGTGATTGGTATCGGCAGTCCTCCTTGAACAGTTACTCCTCTATCAAATCCAAAAGCTTTTAGTCCTGATTGTAAAGCATCATGATACATTCCAACAATACAATCATGATTTTTATTTTTGAATGCTGTTATAAAAGATGTATCACAAGGTAGAGGCCCATCAGCATTTATACCAAGTTTTTTTGCTTCTTCAATTGCAGGTATAATTTCATTTTTTTCTTCAATACCAAACTCAGCATGGGGGTTTAAAGCCTGAACAGCTACTCTTGGATTTTGAACTCCGTTTAGCTTCATAGTCTCGTAAATCAATTTGATAGGTTTGATTATTTTTTCTTTTTTGATATTTTTTGGCACTTCACTAATTGGTATATGTGAGGTTACCCTTGCTGTCCAAAAGTTATCTACAACATTAAACTCACAAAAAAAATTTTTTACATCAAGTTTTTCAGCCATTAAATGGAGTTCATCAGAATGTTTATTTCCACCCATTATCATACTTGTTTTATTGAATGGTCCAAAATTAATAGCATCAATCTTATTTTGTTTAGCTAGGTCAAGAGCAAGATTTAAAGATTGCAAAACACTTTCTCCAGATTCCTTAGAGCATTCTGAAAATTTATATTGATAATTTCTTCCTCTTGTAATATCTACAAATACTTTATTATCTTCATTAAAGTTTATTTGATCGAATTCTTCAACAGTTTTTAAGTTATTTTTGTTACCTGTGATTTTATCAGCATTTTCAAGAATATTTTTTTCTCCTATAACAACAATATTGGCTTTTTCCTCAATATTTTCAGATAATAATTTAGAAATAAGTTCTGGCCCTATACCAGATGGGTCACCTAATAGTAAAGCAATATTGATTCTATTTTTTGACATTTTTTTCTTTACGGTTTGTATCAGATTATGATTAAATAATTAATTATAAATTAACCAAAGAGGAAAATAATGAAAAAAAGTTTTAAACTTTTCTTAGCTGCCGCATTTCTAGTGACGGAGTTTTTTGTTATAGCAATACCTTTAATGACGACATCAGCGAGAGCTGATGGTGCTATACAAGCGATTACGCATGCTGGATTCGGTGGTGGAACTGACGTAACTACTAGAATGATGCTTTTAAGAGCTAGAAGAGTTCTTAAACAAGACATGCAATTAGTTAACAAAAAGGGTGGCGGTGGAGCTGTATCAATGGATTATATGATGAGCTTACCTGCTGACGGTCAACATACTTTGACATGGACCACTGGTCACGCAGTTTCTATGGCTTTAGGAAAGACTAAAGTTAAAATTAGTGATATGCAGCCTTTAGCAAGAGGTACTGACGATCCTCAATTATTTGTTGTTAACTGTAAAGCAGACATCAAAGATGCTAAGAAATTTATTAGCACACAGAAAACAAAATCACTTAAATATGGAACAACGCATGTAGGTGGAATTGACGATGTTAGTGCGATAGCTTTTACAAAAAAAGGCGGATTAAAAGATCCAACTATAGTTGCATATAAAGGTGTAGCACCAATTAAAACAAACTTAATCAAAGGAGATATTGATGTAGGAGTTTTAAACTTAGGTGAAGCATTAACTGAAATTAACGATGGTACTTTATGTGTTTCTATTGTTTTAGCAAATAATAGAATGGCTAAGATTAAAGATTCTCCAACAGCAAAAGAGTTAGGAATACCTGTCTCTTTATCTACTGTAAGAGGCTTTGTAACAAAAAAAGGAGCTCCAGCAGAAAGAGTTAAACAGTTAGAAGCTGGAATGATGAAAGCAATGAGTCACAATTACTACAAAAATTTCTTAACGGAGATTGGTCTTGATGAGACAAGTGTTGTTGGTGCTGACGAGTGGGGTAAGCAAATGGAAGAAATGCTTACTGAAATGACTGCACAGCTCAAAGCTTTAGGTTACATTAAGTAATATTAAATTAAGTACATTTAATTATGAATAATGTACAAAAACAAAAAAGGGCAAACAAAAGTTTGCCCTTTTTTTTTAAAGATGAATTTAAAGTTTTTTTTATAATCATATCAATTTCAATAATTTTACTAATAAGCACATTTACTTTCGATATTGTTCCACCTATTTTAAATAGAGGTATTCAACCAGCTACTTTTCCTAAAGGATTATTAGTTTTGATTATTATCTTAATTTCAATAGTTTATTACCTTTCTTTTAAAAAGCCTTGGGAAATTAAAAAAAAATTACCTAAATCTTTCTTCTTAACAATAATAGGTTTTATCTTATTTGCTATTATTTCAAAAACATTAGACTTTTTTTTGGCTATCTCTATTTTATCTATTTTTGTCTCTTTTTGTTGGGGTGAAAAAAGAATATTTTATTTAGTACTAGTAAGTATTATCTTTCCTATAATTGTATTTATCTTTTTTGAAACAATTTTAGGATTAAGATTTCCTCCTGGTATAATCACTAATATTTATTATCAAGTATAAAATGGAAAACCTTTCTTTAATGTTTGCTCCTTTATTAAGTTCAAAATTGATGATTGTATTGATTTTTGGAACTTTATTTGGTTTGATACTTGGAGTATTGCCTGGTCTTGGACCAACTACTGGTGGAGCGTTAATTTTACCATTTACTATGACCTTAGATCCTTTATCAGCAATTGTACTGTTAACAGCTATTTACTGTTCAGCTACTTATGGTGGGGCAATTACTGCTGTTTTAATAAACACCCCAGGAACGCCAGCTGCTGCAGCAACATGTCTTGATGGTTACCCTCTTGCTCAAAAAGGAGAAGCGGGTCGAGCCTTAGGCATGGCAACAGTCTCAAGTACTATCGGTGGAATCTTTAGTGTAATTGTATTAGTTTTTTTTGCACCACTACTTGCACAACTAGCTTATGAATTTGGACAACCAGAATATTTTGCTTTAGCAATTTTTGGTTTAACTATGCTGGCATCAATTGGTGAGGGTAGTCCAATTAAAAATTTAATAGCTGGAGCATTTGGAATATTGATATCTACTATTGGTAAAGATTTTATGACGTCTATAGAGCGATTTACTTATGGTGTAAATGAGTTATCTGAGGGAATAGGTTTTATTCCCGTCGTTGTTGGACTATTCGCTATTAGTGAAATGTTAACCCAGTCTACTTTATTAGATCAAATTTTTAAAAGAGTAGCTTTAAAAGCAGTTAAACTTCCTTCATTGACAGATTACAAAAAAACTTGGAAAACTATTTTAAGATCTTCTGGAATTGGGTCTTTTATTGGAGTGTTACCAGCAGAAGGTGGGACGGTTGCATCTTTAATTGGTTATTCCGAGGCAAAAAGATGGTCTAAGAATCCTGAGGAATTTGGAAAAGGTTCAGTTGAGGGGATTGCAGGTGCTGAGGCAGCTAATAACGCTGCAACGGGTGGAGCTATGGTTCCAACTTTAGCTTTAGGAATTCCTGGAAGTGCAACAACAGCTGTAATCTTAACTGGATTAATAATTCATGGAGTAAGACCTGGACCTGATTTATTTAGAGAACAACCAGATTTTTTATATGGAATTTTTGGATCAATGTTAATTGCCAATATTTTGTTTTTTATATTTGGTTTCTTTGGAGCTAAAATTTTTGCACGAATTACTTTAGTCCCTAATAGATTACTTTGGCCAATGATTTTTGCAGTCTCTGTTTGTGGAACATATTCTTTAAGTCAATCAATGTTAGATGTTTGGATAATGTTATTTTTTGGAGTGATCGGTTTTTTTATGAGACGTTATGGTTTTTCAGTAGTTCCTGTTATAATTGGTTTAATCTTAGGAGAATTAGTTGAAGGAACTTTAAGGCAGTCTCTGGTAATCTTTGAGGGAAATTGGTTAATGTTTTTAACTAGGCCAATAGTAGTTATATTTTTTATTTTATCTTTAATTGCATTAATTTTTCCTTTATTAAGAAAGAAAAAAATATGAATGAATATAATTTCAAAGGTAGGACTGCTGTAATTACAGGAGGTGCTCAAGGTTTTGGATTTGCAATATCGAGAAGGGTAATTAATTCTGGGGGAAAAGTAATTATTTGGGATGTAGATAAAAAAGCAGTTAAAATTGCGCAAAAAGAAATCAATTCCAAAAATTTTAGTTTTCAAATTGTTGATATCACTGATTTCGGTAGTGTAAAGAAATCAGTTGGAGATTTGGAGAAACAGTTTGGTAATATAGATGTCTTTGTAAATAATGCTGGAATGACTGGAATGAATGCTAAAGTTTGGGACTATCCATTAGATGAATGGAAAAAAGTAATAGAATTAAATCTAAATGCAACTTTTTATTGTTGTAAAGCTATTGTTCCACATATGATCAAAAATAATTATGGAAGAATAGTTAATATAGCTTCCATTGCAGGGAAAGAGGGAAATCCAAATGCTAGTGCATATAGCACTTCTAAAGCAGGTGTAATAGGATTAACAAAGTCATTAGGTAAAGAACTTTCAGATAAAGATATCGCAGTGAATTGTGTTACTCCAGCAGCTGCAAAGACTAGAATTTTTGATCAAATGACAAAAGAGCATATAAATTATATGCTATCAAAAATACCAAGAAATCGTTTTGCAAAAGTAGATGAATTAGCATCTTTAGTTTGCTGGTTGGCAAGTGAAGAAAATTCTTTTAGTACAGCAGCAGTATTTGATTTAAGTGGTGGAAGGGCAACTTATTAAAAAGGAAAAAATATGAAATTATGTAGATTAGGAGAAATTGGAAAAGAAAAACCAGCTATAATTGATAAGGAAAATAATTATCGGGATTTATCATCTATTATTAAAGATTTAAATCCTGAAACTTTAAATTTCGAAATAATTAAAAAGATTTCAAAAATAGATATCTTAAGTCTTCCAAAATTAGATTCAAGTCTAAGAATAGGTGCTTGCATATCCAAACCATCAAAATTTATTGGTATTGGTTTAAATTTTAAGGACCATGCTGAGGAACAGAATTTACCTATTCCTAAAGAGCCAATAATTTTTTCAAAATTCACAAGTTGTATTACAGGTCCAAATGATCCTATTATAGTTCCAAAAGGATCTAATCACACAGATTGGGAAGTTGAGCTGGGTTTTGTTATTGGAAAAAAAGCCATTAATGTAAGTGTAGAAAATGCCATGGACCATGTACTCGGTTTTTTTCTAGTAAATGATGTTAGTGAAAGGAATTTTCAAAAAAATAAAGGACTTACTTGGGATAAAGGAAAAGGTTTTGATACTTTTGGACCCATAGGACCTTATATAGTTACCAAAGATGAGCTACCTGACTTTCAAAAATTAAATATGTTTTTAGATGTTGATGGCGAGAGAATGCAAACAGGAAATACAGAACAAATGATTTTTGATATAAAAACATTGGTTTCTTATATGAGCTCATGTATGAGTTTACACCCTGGGGATATTTGCTGCACTGGGACACCTCCTGGCGTGGGAGAAAATATGTCTCCTCCTCATTTTTTAAAAGGTGGAGAAGAAGTTATTTTGGGTGTTGATAAACTTGGAAAACAAAAACATAAAGTAGTTCCCTTTAAAGAATAATTTTAATGTTTGAAATTTTTGTTGCATTAGGTGCTGGACTTGTAAGTTTTTTATCTCCATGTGTTCTACCTTTGATACCTGGGTACATTTCATATATTTCTGGAAATTCATTAAATGAAATGATTGAAAGTAAAAAAGTTAATATTTTTCCAATTATTTTATTTACAGTTGGATTTTCAATTGTCTTTATAGTTTTCGGCGCAGCCTCAACATTTCTTGGACAAATCTTACTGCAAAATTCTTATGAGTTAAGAATAGCTGCTGGAACTATTATAATTATACTTTCTCTCCATATTATTGGGATAATTAACATTAAGTTTCTTAATTACGAGAAACGAATACAAACAAACTCTAATACAAATTTTTATAGCCCAATTTTAATTGGAATGGCGTTTGCTTTTGGTTGGACACCTTGTATTGGTCCTATATTAGGTTCAATTTTGGTTCTTGCAGCTACTGAGGAAAGTTTAAATAAAGGTGTTATATTATTGTTTTCTTATTCATTAGGTCTAGCGATCCCATTTATATTATCAGGATATTTAATACAAAAATTTTTAATATTTTCAAAAAACTTCAAAAAAAATATTACTTTAGTATCCAGGGTTGGAGGAATAATTCTTTTAATTACTGGTGTTTTAATATTAACTAACCAGTTACAAGCTTTGGGATATTATTTATTAAATATTTTTCCATTCTTACAAAATTTTGGTTAAAAAATGAAAATTTATCAAATTGATTCAAGTGCTAGAAAAGAAGGTTCAACTTCTAGAGCTCTCGCAAAAAAATTATTAGATAAAATTAGAAAACCTGGTGATGAAATTGTTTATAGAGATTTAGATGATGAAATGGTTTTTGTCTCAGGTTTGACAGAGTCTGGAATGAAAATTGAAAAAAAAGATCAAACAGAACATCATAAAAAGATGTTTGATTTATCTGACACTCTTGTAAAAGAGCTGAAAGATAGTGATATCATAATTATATCTGCTCCAATCTACAATTATGGTCCACCAGCAACTCTTAAGGCATGGTCAGATCTTGCAGCAAGAGTAGGAGAGACATTTAGATTTAAGCCAAATGGCAGAAGAGAAGGCTTATTAAAAAATAAAAGAGCTTATTTAGTAATTACATCTGGAGGTACTAAATTAAATAGCAATGAGGATTTTTTAACTCCATGGTTAAAATTTATTTTAAATTTTTTTGGGATTGAAAAAATTGATATTATTTGTGCTGATCAAATGGCACTAGATTATGAGAAGTCTATTAGAGATGCAGAAAAACAAATTGAGAATATTCCTAAAGATTAAATTTTCTTTTTAAATGTTTCAATTTTCCTTCAGTACTATCATAATCAATATAACATCCTTGTAAAAAACGTTTACCCTCATTTGCATCATAAACGGTTCTACCATGAAGCAATCTATGATTGTCCATCATTAATAAGTCACCTGGTAAAAGTTTAAATTCAATCCTAAACTTATCTGAATTATAGAGTTCAGATATTTTTTTTCTCGCAGCATAATATAAATCTAGTTTTTCTTTATCCATTAGTGGGACAAAATCTAGTCTAGGGCTAAACCTAACTTGTTTAAATTCACCATATTCATCTAACTGTATCATTTCCGCCCAATCTTCTAAAACAACACTGTCATCAATAAATTGAAATCTTACTTTTACTTCGGTAAGAATTTTATAATAATCAGGAAAATCTTTTTTTAGTTTTTCTGTGACAGTAAAGCCATCGACCAAAGTTGAATGGCCTCCATTAACTTCATTTTCAATACAATGTAACATTTGAATGCAAGGTACTGGATTTCGGTAAGGATTATCTGTATGTGGTGCCAGTGGCAATGAAGTGTAAGCTAAATCATTCGGATTAGGTTTAGATTTTACATTAAAAAATTCTCCAAAATTAGTTCTTCTTATACTTCCAATAGAATTTGCAAAATTTACAATATAATTGTTTTCTGTTGGAACATTTTTAAAAATAACAAATCCAAACTTATAAAAACTCTGTAAAGCTTGGTACATCTCCTCATTATCAAATAAATTTTCACTAAATTTAAAATTACTAAAATTTTTAAATGAGGCGTCCCACTTAACTTTATTTATATATTTCACATCATTAACGTTTGAAAATTCTTTTAAAATATTTGTTATTGCTAGTTTTGTGAAAGTTCCATCTTTAAATTTTACTTCTAAAAAATCCTTAGATAAGTCAATATTATCTATCTCAATATTTTCTTGAAGATTTGTAGGATCAAATAATCTTTGTTGTGTGCCTTTATCTACATAAGCATCACCATTTACTCTTTCTCTAAGCCAGAAGGGGTGAATTTCTTTTTTCGACCCATGATTTTCAAAAAAAACCTTATTATCTTTTAATTCTATTTTCATATAATATTTAAATGATTATTTAAAATTTTGCTTTAATCAATAGAAATTAAATAGTATTAGTGCCTTGTGCTAATAATGAAATCTTCAAATTATAGAATTTATTCAAAATTTATGGAAAATTTGGCCAAGAAATTAACCAAGTTTTACTATTCAAAATTAGATAAACCTTTTGTGATTTCTAATAAATTAAAGGGAAAAGGCTATGACCCAGTAACAAGTGCTGATAAGTCTTTTGAAAAATTTATTAGAAAAGAAATAAAGAAAAAATTTCCAAATCATCAAATAATAGGAGAAGAATTTGGACATCAAAAATCTAAAAGTGATTTTTCTTGGATTATTGATCCAATAGATGGAACCAGATCTTTTGTGATTGGAAATCCAACTTGGAGTAACTTGATTTCTTTGAATTACAAGGGAGAACCAACATTAGGTCTTGCAAATTTTCCAATTTTAAAAAAATATTATTTCAATACATCTGAAAAATCTTCATATGTAGTCA
>CABXYU010000016.1 GCA_902516625.1 uncultured Pelagibacteraceae bacterium
TCATTTGATCAGCATCAATATATATATAATCAGGCTTGCTCATTTTTAGTTTGGCAGGCATATTTATCCATAATTGAAATCCGTGGAGTCGACCCTCAGACATTGCTGGCATCTCAGAGTGAATTATTCCGCTGCCTGTTTTCATCCACTGAACATCACCAGATGACATTCTTCCTTTAGCACCCGTGCTATCTTCGTGTTCAAATTCTCCCTGAAGCATATATGTCACCGTTTCGATTCCTCTATGAGGATGAGGTGGAAAACCAGCAACATAATCATCTTTGTTTTCAGACCCGAATTCATCTAACATTAAGAATGGATCAAAATAATTTGGTTCCATACCAATACTTCTTTTAAGCTTCACTCCTGCACCGTCAGAGGCTGGAATAGGATTAATAATTTTGTCTACTTTTACAATTTTCATCAATTTAAGTATAATTTATATTTTTTATTATTACATTTTAAAGAATAAAAAAAATAGACTAATAGACGCTAACTTACAATTTTTGATTTTTTACTAAATTATTTACGCCATGCCCAAAATATATAGATAAATAGATTAAAATTGGGGCAAAATACCTTGAATTATTTGCCCATCCAAGCAAGGCAAGCATGTAAGCTGAAGATAAAATTAATAAAATATGATGCTCAACTTTAATTTTTTTTCTTGCACTAAAAAAACCATAGACAATTATTGAATATATGATTACTGAGTAAAAAATTCTTATAGGAATATAAAAATCTTTATATTTTTTTTCTTGATACCATGCAGGTTTTTTTCCGCTTTCGTGACGCATAAAATCTATAATGTAAGTTGGATTTAATATACCTGTCTGTAAAGTTCTCCAGGAAATATATTTAAATGATGTAAACGGGTATTTTAAAAGAGTTTTAATAGAATATTCTTGAAGATAATTGTAGTAGATAATTCTATTTTTCTCTAGTTTAAGATCAATTTTGTTTTTTTTTAGCCATTGATTTTTATCTTTTTGAACGATTTTTTCAGCATCAATTGCATTTATTTTTTCTGCTTTACTTATTATTATACTTGGAAAGTATAAATGAAGAGTTATTTTAGACGATGGTGGCATAAAGTAAAATACTCCAGCCCTTTTATAATTTCCATATCCAACTAATGAAATTATCAAAGAACAAAATAAAATGATAAAAAATAAAGGAATGACTCCTTTTAGTCTTAATTTAAATAAATAGTAAATTGAAATCGGAATGATGTAATAAATAGCTACTAATTTTTGTAAAAACATTAATCCCAATAAAAAACCAACTAAAATAGAATTTTTAATTTTATCAATATCTTCCATTAACAAAGTAAGCATAAGAATCTGCATTGTAAAAAAAATAGATTCAGTATGAAAAGAAGAATGATAAAAAAATATAGTTGGTTCTATAGCTAAAAAAACTGTAATGAAAAAACATGTTCTAAGTTCAAAATATTTTTTAATTTTTTTAAAAAACAAAAATAATGATAAATAGTAAAAAAGAGATTGTAAAATTAAATAGTATATTTTTTTATTATCAGTGCTAAAAATTTTTGAATCCCAATCCTCAAATAATTCATAATTGAAAACATACGAGAATAAAGCGATTAATCTTGGAGGTAAATATGAACGAAATATCTCTTTACCAGAGTAAAAATAATTTTTTCCCTCAATAAGATCATTTTTTATTGTTTGGCCATCTATCCAAATATCTGGAATATCTCCTTTTATTATTGAATGATTTTCTAAATTATCAGTAGATATTTCATATTTATCAAAATTTTTAATTAATACAAAACTGGTAATTAATGAAATAAAAAATGCTACAAAAATTAATGAATAAATTTTTTTTTCATGAAACATTTTAATAATAAATTATTTCAACCAATCAAGTTTTCTTTTTTTGCATAATTCATTAAGGTAATTTTTATCTCTAAGAGTGTCCATTGGATGCCAAAAACCTTCATGTTTATATGCCATAAGCTGCCCATTCTTTGATAGATTTTGAAGTGGCTCTCTCTCAAAAATACAATTTTCTCTATTATCGATATAATCAAAAACTTTTCTGTTAAGAACAAAAAAACCACCATTTATCCAACCCTCTTGTAGCTTGTCCTTTTCGCTAAAACTTGAAACCTTATTCTTATTTAATTTTATATTTCCAAATCTGGGCAAAGGTCTGACAGCAGTCAAGGTTGCTATTTTTTTATGCTTTTTATGAAATTGAAGAAGTTTTTTGATATTTACATTTGTCACACCATCTCCATAAGTCATAAAAAATAAATTTTCATCTTTAAGATATTTTTTAATCTTTTTTATTCTTGCCCCTGTTTGAGTTCTAAGACCTGTGTTTATCACATTAACGTCCCAATTTAATTTTTTTTTATTAAGAAGATTTTTATTTTTTTTAAAAACACTTTTAATGTAATCAAATTTATATCCTCCACATACTATAAATTTTTTGAAATTATAATTTGAGTAGTGCTTCATAATATGAAAGAGAATAGGGTATTTACCAACTTTAATCATGGGCTTAGGGATTTTATGAGTCTCTTCAGAGAGACGAGTCCCCATACCACCAGCTAAAAATACGGTATGCATTTTAAATTAATTAGATGATTTTAGTCTAATTTACCATTAAAAAAATAGAGATTATTTTTATACCAACTAATTGTTTTGTTTAATGATTCCTTTAATTTGGATTTTGGTGACCAATTTAAATCTTTTTTTATTTTTATATAATTGAGTTTTTGCCTATAAATTTCAATCTTAGAATTATTTTTAATTATAGGGACGGTATTTTTTCCATTAATCATTTTAGTAATTAATTTTACAAAGTTAATTACAGTTAAATTTTCTTTTGAACCAACATTGTAAATTCTTAATTTTTCTTTTGATTTAATCATTTTCTTCATAAGCAAAAAATATGCATTTGCCACATCCTCAACATAAATATAATCTCTTATTAATTTTCCATTTGATCTCAAAATTGATCTTTTTTTTTGCAATGATGAAATAATTACATGAGGAACTAAACGATCCATGTTTAAATCGCCAGGTCCATAAATATTTCCTGATCTAATAATTCCAGCCTTGACATTGTAAGTTTTTACGTAACTCTGAACAATAAGATCTGAGGCAGATTTAGAAACATCATAGGGATAATTTCCTTTGAGTTGATGATTTTCTTTGTAAGCCTCATCTAAAAGAGATCCATATGCTTTATCAGATGAACTGAATATAAAAGTTATGTTTCTTTTTAAATTTCTAATACTCTCCAGGATATTGATTGTTCCAATAATATTTGAATTAAATGTTTCCATTGGACTTTTGTAAGCATCAATTACCTGTGTAATTGCACCTAGGTGAAAAATTACTCCAATATTTTTATTTTTGATTACCTTAAATACAGTCTTGTAGTCATTAAAGTTTCCTTTAATAATTTTAATTTTCTTAAATTTGTTAAGTTCTAAAACTTTAATCTTATTTATATTTTTTGATCTATCTAAAATAAAAATATTGTATAATTTTTTATTGCTTAACTTTTTAACCAAGGCTGCTCCTAATATACCTAAACCGCCTGTAACAAGAATATTTTTATTGCTCATTTTACAAAATAATTTCTTAAAATTGTAAGTAGTATAGCTGAACCATCTTGAACAGCTTTGAGTTTTTTACCTTCAGCTACTGATCTTGGAAAATATTCGATTGGATATTCAGAAATGTGATGTCCATTTTTTGCAAATTTACATAAAATATCAAATTCAAAATCAAAGTTTTTCGTTTTTATATCTAATTTTTCATAGATGTCTTTTTTAAAGATTTTTGTAGCTCCAGCAGCATCTGAGATATTCGTTTTGAAAAGAAAATTTATTAACATTGTCATTATTCTTACACCATAATAATTTTTTTTATAAATGAATTTTTTTTGATGCATTATTCGTGACCCAACTAAAAATTGGGTCTGTTTATTCAATTCTAAGTAATTGTCAGCTTTTATTAAATCATCAACCAAATATTCATCAATATCAAAAATAGCTATGAATTTTCCATTGGAAAAGCTTATACATTTCTTTATTGAACCGCCTTTACCAAGATTTTCATTATTATAAACAAAATTTAAGTGGGGTATCTTTCTGTTTTCTATTTCTTTTAAAAACTTTTGAGTCCCATCATTTGAATTATTGTCACAAAAAAAAATTTCATAAGAGAATGGAAAATTTTTTAATTTATTGATGAATGGAATAAATTTTTTTTTAAGTACATTTATTTCATTATAATAACAACATATGATTGAGTATTTTATATTAGACACTTTTTGATTTTAAAAATTTAATGATTGTATTATGAATATAATCTAAATCTTTTTTTTTAAGCCCTTGGTGACATCCAATTAAAATTCCATTCTTCATAATATAATCAGCATTTTTAAATCCATTCAGTCTATTTCTCCTAGAAATTAAATTACTGAAAGCTGGATGTCTTAAAATATTTCCACTAAAAATCGGTCTTGTTTGTATTCTATTTTTCTCTAAATAAATTTGTAAATCTTTTCTATTAAAATATTTGTTTGGTTTTAAAATAATTGGGTAAGCTAAAAAATTTGTATAAACATTTTTATTTACTTCTGGAGTTAAAAAAAATTGGCTTAGTTTTTTAAAAAAGTTAAAATGATACTTGAAGTTTTTATTTCTTAATGAACTAAAAAATTTGAATTTTTTCAATTGAACTAACCCAAAAGACGCACCAACTTCCGAAGGTTCAAAGTTATAACCAGCCTCTGAAAAAACAAATTTTCTGTCATAATCAAATCCTTTAAGTTTAATTCCTAATCTTTTCTTAATATTTTCTGAATCCTTTAATAACGTAGACAGCCTTCCCCAGCTTCTTAAAATCTTTGATTTTATAAAAACATTTTTATCATTAGTTGTAAGCATTCCACCGTTACCAGCACAGCTGATTACGTGTGAACCATAGAAACTTGTTATCGAAATATCACTAAATGAACCTGTCGGTCTATTATCTATCTTTGCACCCAGGGTGTCTGCAGAGTCTTCAATTATTAAAAGTTTATATTTTTCTGAAATTTTTTTAATTTTTTTCCAATTTGGTATATTTCCAATTAAATTTGGAACAAGAATTGCCTTCGTTTTTTTTGTGATTTTTTTTTCAATTAATTTTTCATCTATTTGTAAAGATCTAATATTTACATCTACAAACACTGGCACTAAATTGTTCAACATAATTGAAGATACAGCTGTTCCAAAATTTAAACATGGAGTAATTACTTCACTTCCCTTTTTTAAGTTTAAAGATTTAAAAGCTAAAATTAAAGCAGATGAACCTGAGTTAACCATTAATCCATATTTTTTTTTAAACATAAGAGAAATTTTTTTTTCAAAAGTAGAGACAGCCATACCCATTTGGGTAGAGTTCCTTAAGGATTTTGTTGCAGCAATGATTTCAGCGTTATCGTAAACATTTTTTCCATAAGAAATAAATTTTTTCATAGTGTGTTTATATATTTAACTTATTAAAGAAATCAATTTGTTTAAGTCTTTTATCTCATATTTAGGTTTGTAATCAAGATTATCAAAAATACCGTTGTTTCTGTTTACCCAAATAGAATTATATCCAAAATTTCCTCCACCAGAAACATCCCAAGTATTCGCACTTAAAAAAGCTACTTCATTATTTTTTATTTGATATCTTTTTAATGGAATTTCATAAACTTTGCTGTTAGGTTTATAAATTCCAACTTCTTCAATTGAAAATATATCATCAAATAGACCTTCAAGATTATTATTTTTGATTAAGTCATTCAAAAGTTTGTGTGTTCCATTAGAAAGAATTGATAACTTAAATTTTTTTTCTTTTAAAGTTTTAAGAGTTTTCGGGACTTCTTCAAATGTTGATAGAACTCTATATAGATTTAATAATTCATCTCTCATTAAAATGTTTATATCAAAAGCTTTCATTGATTTATCTAAACTGTCTTCTGTGACTTGCCAAAAATCTTTATGACGTCTCATTAAACTTCGAAGCCAGGTATATTCTAATTGAGTTGTTCTCCAATAACTTGAAAAACCCTCCCATTTATCTCCAATTTTATCTTTACATTTTTCAGCTGCAGAATTGACATCAAACAATGTTCCATATGCATCAAAAATTATTGCTTTAATATTTTTCATAAATTAACTTAACATAAATGAGTAATATTAGATTATTTTTTTCAAATGAACTATCAACGGGTAAGATCGATAGTTTAGATAAATCTCAATCACATTATTTAACTAAAGTGATGAGAGTTAAAGAAAGCGAAGTTTTTTCAGTATTCAATAAAGGTGGAGAATGGCAAGCGAAAATTTTATCAATATCTAAAAATATTGTTGAATTTAAAATAATTAAACAATTAAGACAAATAGAAAATTCTAAAGAGTTGTGGTTGGCATTCTCTCCAATTAAATCAAATTATCAGAACTTTATGATTCAAAAAGCAACAGAGCTTGGAATAACAAAATTTTTTCCTATAATTTATGATAGAACAGTTGTTAGAAAAATTAATTTAGACCGACTAAAAAAAATAGTAATTGAGGCCAGTGAACAATCAAATCGTCTTAATATTCCTATAATTGAAGAAACTCAAAATTTAAAAAGTTTTTTAAACTCAAATTTAATGGATTTAATTTTTACAGACTTAAACTCGAATAACGAAAAAATTGATAAATCACAATTTACAGATAAACCTACTTGTATAATAGTTGGTCCAGAGGGGGACTTTTCAGAATTGGAAAGGGAGCAAATTCTCTCTTTTAAGGGTGTTCAGGCGTTAAAAATTAATAAAAATATATTACGATCAGAAACCGCAGTGTTATCAGCTATTTCAATCGTAAATCATGTAATTAATTGATAAATTGTCGCGAAAACTAAAGTGTAATTTTTACAAAAGGGCTTTATATAGCTATTTAAATGAAAAAAATTTTATTTATAATAATTAATATTTTTGCAACTCAAGCTGCTTTTGCTAATCAACCAAGTGAATGGCAGTTAGGTTTTCAAAATGCTGCATCAGAATCTATGAGAGAGATTGTAGCTTTTCACAACAATCTTTTGTTACCTATTATAATTGCGATCAGTGTTTTTGTTTTATTTTTAATGTTATATGCTTGTGTTAGATTTAGAGCTTCAGCAAATCCTAATCCATCAAAAAGAACTCACAATGTTACAGTTGAGGTTTTATGGACATTAATACCATGCCTTATTTTAATAGTAATGGCAGTTCCCTCATTTAAAATTTTGTATAAACAGGACACAATACCGAAAGCAGATCTGACTATTAAAGCTATAGGTTATCAGTGGTACTGGGGTTACGAATACCCGGATGAAAATATTATTTTTGAATCATATATGATTGAGGAAAAAGACTTAAAAGCAAACCAACCGAGGTTGTTAGCGGTCGATAATGAAGTAGTGGTGCCGGTTAATAAAGTGATAAAAGTGTTGATTACAGCTAACGATGTTCTTCATGCATGGGCATTGCCATCATTTGGTGTTAAAAGAGATGCAGTACCAGGTAGAATAAATGAAACATGGTTTAAAGCAGAAAGCGTGGGAACATATTACGGCCAATGCTCAGAGCTTTGTGGAATTAAACATGCATTTATGCCTATAACGGTAAGAGTAGTGAGTGAGGAAGATTATCAAGAATGGTTGTCTGAAGCACGAGTTAAATTTGCAAAAGAAGAAATAAGAAATGATAAATTAAAGTTAGCGAGTAAATAAATATGTATACACAAACAGCTTCACACGACGATCATCATACCCCAACTGGTTGGAAACGTTGGGCATACTCCACTAATCACAAAGACATTGGTACAATGTACCTCATATTTGCAATTGTTGCAGGAGTAATTGGTACTGCATTCTCAGTTTTAATGAGAATGGAATTAATGCATCCAGGAGATGGTATATTAGGTGGAAATTATCATTTGTATAACGTTTTAGTTACTGGTCATGGATTAATAATGATTTTCTTTATGGTGATGCCAGCTATGATTGGCGGTTTTGGAAATTGGTTTGTTCCAATTATGATTGGTGCACCTGATATGGCGTTTCCAAGAATGAATAACATTTCTTTTTGGTTATTACCTGTGTCATTAACCTTACTTATTCTATCTATATTTGCTGATGGTCCTCCAGGACAAACGGGTGTTGGTGGTGGTTGGACTATTTATCCTCCTTTATCATCAAAAGCAGGTCAACCAGGGCCCGCAATGGACTTAGCGATTTTAAGTTTACACCTGGCAGGAGCCTCTTCTATTCTAGGAGCAGTAAATTTTATAACTACAATTTTAAATATGAGAACACCAGGCATGACATTACATAAAATGCCATTGTTTGCATGGTCAATTTTAGTTACTGCATTTTTATTATTGTTATCTTTACCAGTTTTAGCTGGAGCAATCACAATGCTATTAACTGATAGAAATTTTGGAACTGCCTTTTTTGAGGCACAAACTGGAGGAGACCCTGTTTTATTTCAACATCTTTTTTGGTTTTTTGGTCACCCAGAGGTTTATATTTTAATCTTACCTGGTTTTGGAATGATCAGTCATATTGTTTCTACGTTTTCTAGAAAGCCAGTCTTTGGCTATCTAGGAATGGCTTATGCGATGGTAGCGATTGGAATAGTCGGATTTGTTGTTTGGGCGCATCACATGTATACTGTTGGACTGAGCACAGATACAAAAGCTTATTTTTTAGCGGCCACGATGATTATTGCGGTTCCAACCGGTATCAAAATTTTCTCTTGGATAGCCACCATGTGGGGTGGATCAATATCATTTAAAACACCAATGGTGTGGGCATTAGGATTTATTTTTATGTTTACAGTTGGTGGTGTAACAGGAGTAGTTTTGGCAAACGCTGGAGTAGATACTGCAATGCATGACACATATTACGTAGTAGCTCATTTTCATTATGTATTATCTTTAGGAGCAGTATTTGCAATTTTTGCGGGTTTTTACTATTGGTTTTCAAAAATGTCAGGTTATGAGTATTCAGAATGGCTTGGTCAATTGCATTTTTGGTTAACTTTTGTAGGTGTAAACTTGATTTTTTTTCCCCAGCATTTTTTAGGTTTAGCAGGAATGCCAAGAAGATATGCAGATTATCCCGATGCATTTGCAGGCTGGAATTATATTTCCTCAATAGGGTCGTATATTGCAGTAGCAGGCCTAGCAGTATTTTTTGTTAATCTAATATATGCATTCGTTAAGAAAAAAGCTGCTGCACAAAATCCTTGGGGAGAAGGGGCCACAACCTTAGAATGGACGGTTCCCTCTCCACCTAATTTCCATACATTTGAGGAATTACCAAAGTTTGAGGACAATCAAGAAGTACAAAAGTCTCACAGCTAATTGATAGAGTTAAAAAGCAATGAACAATTCAAGACTAAAAAATAAAACTTTAAGTCAGGAAGATCTGTTTAATTTTTCTGAGTTATTTAAACTTATGAAACCGAGAGTGATGTCATTAGTGATCTTCACTTGTGCGGTTGGCTTATTAACTGCGCCAAATCTTGTTTCCACAAAAGATGCTATAATAGGTATCTTGTTAGTTTCTATTGGGGCAGGTGCCGCTGGAGCTCTAAATATGTGGTATGAGTCTGATCTTGATGCTTTAATGACTAGAACCTGTTTAAGACCTATACCAACAGGCAAGGTAAATAAAAATCAAGCACTTATTCTTGGTGTTACTTTGTCAGTAATATCTGTTTTAGCACTAGATTATTTTACCAATAGAATTTCTGCAGCAATACTACTCTTAACAATCTTATTTTATGTTTTTGTTTACACAATTTGGTTAAAAAGAAGAACACCACAAAACATTGTTATTGGTGGGGCGTCAGGAGCTTTTCCACCAGTAATTGGATGGACAATTGCTACTGGATCTCTATCATTAGAGCCTATAACTTTTTTCTTAATTATATTTTTCTGGACACCATCACATTTTTGGGCATTAAGTCTTTATAAGTCTGACGACTATAAAAAAGCCAATATACCTATGCTGCCACTAACAAACGGAATAGAAAGTACAAAATTAAACATTTTTGTGTATTCTTTAATTATGGTGCCTGTAATTATATTTCCATATCTAATTAATTTTGTTGGTTTAGCTTTTTTAATTCCATCACTGATATTGACTATTTATTATAATTTTTTGTGTTTTGAGCTCTGGAATTATAAAAAAAACAAATTTGACTCAAAAAAAGCTAAGACAATATTTGGATATTCAATACTATATTTATTTTTAGTTTTTGTGCTTTTTTTAATAGATAAGATTTTATGATAACACCAGACAAGAAAACAAAAAAAAAAAATGTATTAACCGCTTTAGCAATAGTTGCTTTTATGATTTTTCTATTTTTCTTCACTTTATACAACACAGGAGTTTTTGATAGATCAATATGATACAAAAAAATAAATTAACACCAATTATTCTAGCTGGTATTTTTGTGGTTATGTTAGGGCTATCATACGCTGCAGTTCCATTATATGACTTATTTTGTAGAGTAACAGGTTTTGGAGGAACAACACAAGTATCCAGCAATGCTCCAAAAATAGTTTTGGATAAAGTGGTAAGTGTGAGGTTTGATACTAATGTAAATAATTTACCTTGGCAATTTAAAGCAAAAAAAAATGTCATAGAAGTAAAGGTTGGTCAAGTAAACAAGATAGAATTTGAAGTTGAGAACTACGGCAATGAACCAACTGCTGGTGTCGCTAGTTTCAATGTCTCACCAGCCAGCTTCGGAAAGTATTACAGTAAATTAGGATGTTTTTGTTTTGAAAAACAATCACTAAAAGCTGGAGAAAAAGCTACATATGTAATGACTTTTTATTTAGACCCTGAAATGGTAAATGATCCAACTGTCAAAAACTTAGAGGATGTAACTATGTCGTATACTTTTTTCTCGACAGATTACTATAAACAATCATAATTAAATTATGTCAGGCGAAAAAAAACACGATTACCATTTAGTTGACCCAAGTCCGTGGCCTATATATGTATCTTTTTCTTGTTTGGTTTTAGCTTTAGGTTCGGTTTACTATCTTCATACTGATGTCTCATGGGGCATGTATCTTGGATTTGCACTACTGATTTATGGAGCATACATGTGGTTTAGAGACGTAGTAATTGAGGCTGAGCACCAGGGACATCATACTCCAGTAGTTCAAATACATCACAGATATGGGATGACTTTATTTATCGCTTCTGAAGTAATGTTTTTTGTTGCATGGTTTTGGGCATACTTTGATGTAAGTCTTTTTCCAAATGACTTTGTTGGAAATGTTTGGCCACCAAAGGATATTGAAACATTTGATCCTTGGGATATTCCGTTAATCAACACATTAATTTTACTATTATCAGGAACTACAGTGACTTGGTCCCATCACGCTTTATTAGAGGATGATAGAAAAAGCTTTATACAAGGTTTATGGCTAACGGTTATTTTAGGGTTTTGTTTCACTCTTCTTCAAATCTATGAGTATCAGCATGCATCATTTTCTTTTTCAGATCATATATATGGATCAGTATTTTATATGGCAACAGGATTTCATGGATTTCACGTACTTGTTGGAACTATATTTTTAGCCGTATGTTTATTAAGAGGAAAAAGAGGACATTTTAATAAAGACCATCACTTCGGATTTGAGGCCGCAGCTTGGTACTGGCACTTTGTTGATGTGGTATGGCTTTTCTTATTTGCGGCTATCTATATTTGGGGAAGTTAAATTTAGGTCTTTGAAACATAAGTTTTTATTTTCTGTTTTTATAATTTTTTTTATACTTGTTTTTATTGCATTAGGAAGTTGGCAAATAATACGCTTAAATTGGAAAAATAATCTCATTTTAGAAATTGAAAACTCGTTAAAAAATCCCCCAGTAGAGCTAACAAAGACAAATAAAAAAAATTTTCTTAAAATAAAAACATCGGGAGTCATTGATTTTGAAAAACAAATTTATTTATATAACTTGAATGACTCTGGTACACCAGGATTTGAGGTTATAAATCCAATTTTTATTGATAATGAGAATTACTTAATCAATCGTGGCTGGATACCATTTGAGAAGAAGGATTCTTCAGAAATAAATATATTTGATCAAAACAATATAATAGGAACTCTCAAAATTCAGGGAAGAAAAAATATTTTTAAACCTGACAATGATATTAAAGAAAATTACTGGTTTAGTTTAAATAGAGAAGATATTTTGAAATTTACAGGTAAAAATTTTTCAAAATATATAATTTACCTGGATGGAAATTATCAACTTCCTCGACCAAAAAAAATTACAGCTAATATTTCTAATAATCACAAAAAATACGCAATGACATGGTTTTCATTAGCGATTTCAATTCTTTTACTATATTTATATTTTAGGAAAAAGAATTATTAAATGAATTATATAAGCACAAGAAATAATAATAAAAACTTTACTTTTAAGGATGTTTTTTTAAAAGGTTTGGCGGATGATGGAGGCCTTTTCGTACCTAAATCAATCAAGCAATTTAAAAAAGAGGACTTAGATAATTTAAGGAACCTTAGTTATAAAGATTTAGCTGCTGAAATAATTTATCCTTTCATTGGAGATTTCATGTCTAAAGATGAATTAATTTCAATAATCTCAGATTCATACTCAAATTTCAGATCTGACGATGTAGTAAAAATTTCTGTTTTAGGAAATTTAAAAGTTTTAGAGCTATTTCATGGGCCTACTCTTGCTTTTAAAGATATCGCAATGCAATTAATTGGCAATTTTTACCAATACCACTTAGAGAGTGATCAAAAAAAAATTAATATTATTGTAGCAACATCAGGTGATACAGGTGCAGCTGCAATAGATGCGTTAAAAGGAAAAAGTAATTTAAATGTTTTTGTATTGCATCCAAATAATAAAATTTCACCAGTACAAAGAAAACTAATGACAATACATGAAGAGAGCAATGTATTTAATATTGCGGTAGAGGGTAATTTTGATGACTGTCAAAATTTAGTGAAAGCAATGTTTAATGACGGAAAGTTTTCTAAAGCAATTAATATGTCGGGTGTAAACTCAATTAATTGGGCAAGAATTATTGCTCAGTCTGTGTATTATTTTTATGCTTACTTTAAAATTGGAAATGGTCAGCCTTTATCCTTTTCTGTTCCAACAGGAAACTTTGGTGATATTTATGCGGGTTATCTGGCAAAAAAACTAGGCCTTCCAATTGATAAACTAATCGTAGCTACAAATAAAAATGACATACTACATAGAGCTATATCTAGTGGTGATTACAATCAAAAGAAAGTCGAGGAGACAAATACACCAAGTATGGATATACAAATAGCAAGTAATTTTGAAAGGCTTTTGTACGACGTAAAAGATTGTAATTCAGAAGTAACAAAAGATGCTATGGCTGAAATAAAAAATAATACTTATAAAATTGATAAAGACGATCTAGATAAAATTAAAAAAAATTTTATATCTGAAATGCTTGATGAAAACGAGACTGTTGAAATGATAAAAACTATCAATGATCAACATCAGATGGTAGTTGATCCGCATACTGCAGTGGGTATTGGTGCTGTGAGAAAATTAGGATTGGAAAAAAATTGTGTTGTATTATCAACTGCACACCCATGCAAATTTCCAAAAGCAATTAAAGATGCAATTTCAAAAACTGAAAATTTACCAGAAAGTCTTAAATATGTTAATGACAGAAAAGAAAAATTTGAGGTTCTTCCCAATGATCTAGAGAAAGTCAAAGACTATGTAATGAATTCAATATGAAACTAAAAATAAAAGATAAAATTCCAGATACAGAAATTTTCCACCTTGTTGATGGAGAACCTCAAAAAAGCAAATTAAGTGAAATTATTGGTAATGGTA
>CABXYU010000017.1 GCA_902516625.1 uncultured Pelagibacteraceae bacterium
CAGAGTTGGTATTAGAAAGTATGAAAGTGTTAAAATACCAGCTGTTGCAAATGCAATAAAAACTTTATTATTCTTGGTAAATTTGGTTTTTTTTAAATTATCTTTAAAATATTTTAATTTATTGAAACTATTTTCTATTGAATTATTTATAGAATAAAATTGTTTCTTTAATTTTTTAATTAATAAATTATGTTTATTCATAAAAGATTGTTCAAGTTATAATAAATTATTCTAAATGGTAAACTCTGATTATTTAAAAAATCTAAATAAGGCTCAAAAAGAGGCTGTAATGCACCTAGATGGCCCTTTATTAATAGTAGCTGGAGCCGGGTCAGGCAAAACTAAAGTTCTAACTAATAGAATAGCAAATATAATTAAAAATAAGAAAGCTTTCCCAAACCAAATTTTGTCAGTAACCTTCACTAACAAGGCTGCCAAGGAAATGCAAATGCGAGTTAGTCGTCTACTTGGCTCAGAAGCTGTGGGTCTTTCTTGGCTTGGCACTTTTCACTCTACTTGTGCAAAACTTTTACGAAAACATGCTGGAGCTGTAAATCTAAATTCAAATTTTACTATCATTGATACAGACGATCAAACAAGATTAATAAAGAATATTTGTAAATCTGAAAACATTGATATCAAACAATTAGCACCAAGATATATTTTGGCAATTATAGATCGTTGGAAAAATAAAGGGTTTTATCCAGATGAAGTAATTATTAATCAAAAAGATGTTTATGAACAAACTATCTTACCGATTTATAAGATTTATCAAAAAAAGCTAATTGAATTAAATTCTTGTGATTTCGGTGATTTAATACTGCATGTAGTGAAGATTTTTGAAAAAAACAAAGATATCAGAAAAATTTATTCAAAAAATTTTAAATACATTTTGGTAGATGAATATCAAGATACTAATTATATTCAAAGTAAATGGCTTCAACTCTTATCGGAAAACAATAGAAATATTTGTTGTGTTGGAGATGACGATCAGTCTATTTACAGTTGGAGAGGAGCAGAGATAAAAAACTTTCTTGAGTTTGATCAGGTCTATGAAAATACAAAAATAATTAGACTTGAAGAAAATTATCGTTCTACTCAAAATATATTGGCAGTTGCATCAGAGTTAATCGCAAATAATCAAAATCGAGTTGGTAAAAACTTAAAAGCGACTATGGATGAAGGAGATTTAGTAAAATTACAGTGTTTTAAAAATGGCAAGGACGAAGCAATTGGAATTTCAGATGAAATTGAAAAAATTAAGAAAAATCACTCGTTAAATAACATTGCTATTTTAGTTAGGGCAATCTTTCAAACACGAGAGTTTGAGGAGAGATTTTTAAAAATTGGAATGCCATACAGAATCTTGGGAGGAACAAAGTTTTATGAAAGAGCAGAAATCAAAGATTGTGTAGCATATTTAAGATTAGTTTATCAAAGTAAAGACGATTTAGCTTTTGAAAGAATTGTTAATAATCCAAAACGAGCAGTTGGTGAAAGTACAATAAAATTAATTCATGAGAGTGCTAAAAAAAATTCTATTTCACTAGAGATCGCGGCAAAAAAAACAATAAGTGAAAATTTGATTAAACCTAAAGCAAAATTAGGCCTAACTTCATTTCTTGATTTAATGTCGAAATGGAGAAATGATTTAGTTGTCAAAAAAATCAATCACGTAAAATTATTACAATTAATTTTAGATGAATCTGGATATTCAGCAATGTTAAAAGATAAAAAAGATTTGGAAAATGAGAATAGACTTGAAAATATAAAAGAACTTTTAAGTGCTATGAAAGAATTTGATAACTTAGAAAGCTTTCTTGAACATGTTTCTTTAGCAACTTCAATAGACCAAGATTGGGAGGGTGAGAAAGTAAATATGATGACTATGCACGCTTCAAAAGGTCTTGAATTTGAAACAGTTTTTTTACCTGGTTGGGAAGAAGGTTTATTTCCTCATCAAAAATCTATTGAAGAAAAAGGCCAGAATGGTCTTGAGGAAGAGAGAAGACTTGCTTATGTGGGAATCACAAGAGCAAAAAGAAATGCTATTGTATCTTTTTCAATGAATAGATTTTATCAGGGTGATTGGATTGACAGTATGGCATCAAGATTTATTGATGAATTACCCGAAAAATATTTAGAAAAAAATTCATTTTTTGATGACACAAAAGATGAGATAGAAGATTTTGAGTTTAATCAAGATCTTGATAGTGGAGATGCCGTTAGAAGCCCTGGGTGGTTAAGATATCAAAAAAGAATTAAATGATCATTGAAAGAATTAAAAAACTTAAAGATAGCTTTGATAAACTTGGTATAGATGGTTATGTTATACCAAAAAATGATGAATTTTTTTCTGAATATTCAAGAGAAGATAGACTAAGATTAGTCTCAAATTTCAGTGGTTCTGCTGGCTATGCAATTATCCTCAAAAATCAAAATTATCTTTTTGTAGATGGCAGATATACAATTCAAGCACAAAAAGAATCTGGAAAAAACTTTAGAGTAGTAAAATTAGAGAAAATTATTAATTGTAAATTATTTAAGAATAAACTTCTTGGTATTGATCCTAAAATTTTTACTTCGAGTCAAATAAAAAATTTTTTTATCAAAAATAATAGAATTAAAATAATTTCTAATAAAAAAATAAGTAATATTTTTAATTGTCATTCGTATTCATCAAAACCCTTTTTTTCTTTAAATGATAAAATCACTGGCGAAAATTACAAAAAAAAAATAAATAGAGTTGTTACTTGGTTAAAAAAAATAAAATCAAACTATATTTTTGTTTCTGCTCCAGAGAATGTTGCATGGTTACTAAATATCAGGGGATATGATAATCCGAATAGCCCAATACCAAATTGTAGATTATTTTTAAACACCAAAGGAAAAGTTTTTTTAATTTCCAAAAAAAATGCAGCTAATCAACTAGTAATTGAAAGAAAATTAATAAATAACCAAATTATTGATCCTTTAAATTTTAAAAAATTTTTGAATAAATTTAAAAAAGGAAAAATTATAATTGATAAAAAAAGTTGCTCATTGTTTTATGAAAAAATGATAGAGGAAAAATTTAGTATCATTAATAAAGAAGATCCAATTTACTACTTTAAATCAATAAAAAATCCTGTCGAAATAAATGGAATGATCAATAGTCATCTCTTAGATGGGGTTGCTCTAACTAAATTTTTATATTGGATAAAAAAAATTAATAAAAAAAGTATTACTGAATTTCAAGCTCAAAAAAAATTAGAAAGATTTCGAAAATTAAGTAAAAATTATTTATACCCAAGTTTCGATACAATAGCTGGAGCTGGAGGAAACGGAGCAATAGTGCATTATAGAGCAAATAAAGTTAATTCAAAAAAAATAAAAAAAGGCGATATTTTTTTATGTGACTCTGGGGGTCAATATAAATACGGTACTACAGACGTAACAAGAACGATATGCTTTAAAAAGCCAAGTAAAAATATTAGAGATATTTTTACTAGAGTTTTAAAAGGCCACATTGCTGTTGCAACATCAAATTTGAAAACTCATTACAATGGAAAATTAATAGATATTCGTGCCAGGAAATATCTCAAAGAATATAATCTCGACTATGATCATGGAACTGGTCACGGTGTGGGTTTTTATCTTAATGTGCATGAGGGACCTCAGGCTATATCAAGATATAATTCAGTCAAATTTTGTGAAGGGATGATATTAAGTAATGAACCTGGATATTATAAAAAAGGTAAATTTGGAATTCGAATTGAAAATTTAATATTTGTATCAAAAATTAAGAAAAGATTATTTTTTGAAAATCTTACTCTTGCGCCTATAGAAAAAGATTTAATAAATTACGATTTATTGAATAATAATGAAAAAGATTATTTATTTAAATATCACATGGATATTTACTCTAAATTATCAAAATTTTTAGATATAAAGGAAAAAAAATGGTTATTGAGTTTTATCTAAAATTTTAATTATCTCATCTTGATTAATAATATTTATCTTAGATTGTTTTGCAGCGTCAACTTTTCTTTTGGTAGGTTTTTCACCAACAATTAAATAATCTAATTTTTTTGAAACACTACTTATTATTGAGCCAGATTTTTTTTCAATTAATGACTTTATCTCCGCTCTACTTATTCCATTTAATTTTCCTGTGATCATAAAAGTTTTATCCCTCAGAGGACCATCTTTTGTAAGGGCAATACTATTTTGAATTTTAAGAGTTTTTTCAAGTTTTTTTAAAACTTCTAAATTAGTTTTATTAGAAAAAAAATTTTTGATTGAATTTATTTGAGTTTCACCAATTCCATCAATTTCTAATAATTCGTCAAAATTTAATGATTTTGATAATGCAAAAAAATTTTTGGGAATTCTAAAATATTTTGAAATTAATTTAGCATTTTCAAGACCAATGTGTCTTATGCCAAGTGCATATATAAACCTTTCAAAAGATATATCTTTACGTGACTCAATTGAATATTTAAGGTTTGAGATTGATTGTTTTCCCCAACCCTCCATTTTCTCTATTTGAATAAAATTTAAAGTAAATATATCTTGAGGCAACTTAAGTAATTTTTGTTTCCAAAAGTTTTCAACAATCTTTTTTCCGAAACCTTCTATGTTAAAGGCATCTTTTGAAACAAAATGTTTAATTTTTTCTATAGCAACTTTTTCACATTCAAATCCCTCACTTGAACATCTTCTCACTGCATCTTTTTTTTTTGTAGTCAAATTAAATTCTTTTACAGTAATAGAACTACATGAAGGGCATTTGTTTGGAAATATAAATTTCTTTGAATCATTCTTTCTTTTTTTCAGGTCTACAGAAATTATATGTGGAATTACATCACCAGCTCTTTCAACTGTCACAGTGTCTCCTACTCTGATGTCCTTTCTTTTAATTTCATCTTCATTATGAAGAGTTGCATTTGAAACTACCACTCCTCCTATGTTAATTGGATTTATCTTAGCTACAGGCGTGAGAGCTCCGGTCCTTCCAATTTGGATATCAATATTTAATATTTTTGAAATACCGCTATTCGCTGAGAATTTGTGGGCAATTGCCCATCTTGGTGCATTAGCGACATTTCCTAATCGCTTTTGTAAATCAAAACTATTAATTTTATATACAATACCATCAATATCAAAATTTAATTGATCTCTTATATTTTCTAACTGATAATAATTAGACATTAAATTTTTACTACCTTTTATTAATTTGTTATATGGATTTGTTTTAAAGCCCCATAAATCTAAATTTTTTAAAAAATCATATTGATTATAAATTTTCATCCCTTCTTCATGACCAAAAGTATATGCAATAAATTTTAAGGGTATCTTTTTTGTATCTTCAGGATTTTTTTGCCTCAAAGAACCTGAAGCAGCATTCCTTGGGTTAGCAAATTTATCTTTAAGTTTTTTAAAATCACTATTTTGAATAAAAACTTCACCTCTTACATCAATTTCATTTGGGAAATTTTTCGCAGAAATATTTTTTGGGATATCATCTATAGTTTTTAAATTCTCAGTAATATCCTCACCTTCTTTACCATCACCCCTGGACAATCCGGTTGTAAATTTACCTTTCTTATAAATAAGAGATGCTGAAATTCCGTCTATCTTGGGCTCTGCGCTATATTCAATCTCAAATTTTTCTCGAGTTTTGTTCAAAAAATTAAAAACTCTTTTTTCAAAATTTATTAAATCCTCCTCTGAAAATGCATTAGATAACGAAAGCATAGGCACTTTATGGGAAATTTTTTTAAAATTTTTAGATGGCTTAAAACCTACAGTTATTGTGGGAGATTTTTTACTTTTTAGGAAAACGTATTTTCTCTCTAATTCAATTATTTCTTTTTTTAGTTGATCAAATTCTGAGTCTTTAATTTCAGAAATATTTTCGTCATAATATTTTTTGTTATGATGATTAAATAATTTTATTTTTTCTTGGTATCTTTTTTTGATTAGATTTTTATTCATATTAATCAAAAAGTTTTTTAAATCTTTTTATCACTCCTTTTTTCTCTTTTTTAATTAATTTCCTTTTTTCAATTGAATAATCTTTATTAAAAATTTTATAAGATTTTTTATACCATTCGCTTGAAAGATAATTATATCCAAGCAAATTTGCGTATTTTTGAGACTCCTCTAAAAGACCAATTTTATAATTAATTTCAACCAACCTATGAATTGCCTCCTCTACAAAAATAGTTTGATCATATTCAGTAATAACGTATTGAAATCTTTTTATCGCTGGTATCCACTTTTCTTTTTTAATATAATGTCTTCCTAAATACATTTCTTTTGAAGCCATTATATCTCTAATAAGATCTAATTTAAATCTTGCATCCAATGCAAAATCAGTATTTGGGTATTCCTCAATAATGAAATCAAATTTATTCTTTGCTTTGATGAGAGGAGCGCTATCTCTTTTCTCATCCTCTATAGTTTCATAATAACACATTGCAATTAAGAAATGTGCATAAGCTTGATTCAAGTCAGTTGGGTATGTTATCAAATATCTTTCAAGGTTTGATAAAGCCTCAGCATAATAATTTTGAAGATAATAAGAATAAGAGGCCATAAGTGCAGACTTAGGAGCCCATATAGACTGAGGATATAAAAGCTCAGCTTCTAAAAATTTTTTTGCAGCAAAAAATACATCATTTTTTTCAAGCGCTTCATAAGCTTCTTTATAAGTTAAAACCATTTCTTTATTTTGATCGGTTTCTTTAATCTTAGAGATTTTTTGCTCATTATTTGCACAAGATGAAATTAACAATATACAAATCCAAAAAATAATTTTTAATTTCATAATGTTCTAAGATATATAAATAAAATAACTGATGATAAAAATCTACTTAATTTAAGCTATTGATTTCAATAAGCTTCTATTTATCAATGTATGCGGAAGGCTTCTTTCTTGAATTTCTATAATTGAAAAATTTTCTTTATTTTCAAATACTTTTCTTAATAGTTGATTTGTCAAAAAATGACCACCTTGTGAACAGATTACACTTGCTATCATTCTATAACCGGATGTATAAAGATCTCCAATACAGTCTAGTATTTTGTGATTTACAAATTCTTTTGAATTTCTCAAACTTTCATCGTTTAATATCTCTTTATCTTTAACAACTATTGCATTTTCAAGACTACCGCCTTTTGCTAATCCATTTTTTTTAATTAATTCGATGTCCTCAAATAAACAAAATGTTCTTGAATTGAATACATCGTTAAGATCATCTTCATAAATATTTATTTTATTTCTTTGGTTTCCGATTATTGGATTCTTATATTTAAGTTTAAAATCAATATCTAAACTTAATTTCGAAGGTTCAATTGATATAAATCTTCCTTTATCTTTGAATGTAACTTTTCTATTTATTTTAATAATTTTTATTGGCATAGAGCTTACTTTAAGTCCTGTGGAAACTATCTTTTTAATAAATTCTTTTGCGGAGCCATCGAGAATTGGAACTTCTTCGTTATCAATCTCTATAAGTGCATTATCAATTCCTAAACCAAAAAGTGCCCCCATTAAATGCTCAATTGTTGAAACTTTAGCTCCAAACTCGTTTATTATTGTTGTATTTAATGATGTATTACTGACGTTGTTAAAGTTGGGATAAATTAGATTTCCTTTAGTCAAATCTATTCTTTTGAAAACTATACCTGTATTTGGTTCAGCTGGCTTAATACTTACATTAGCTATTTTACCGTTGTGAAGACCTACTCCACAAAAGGAGACATTATTTTTTATTGTTTTTTGATTTAACCCAGACACGGCAATCTTGTAATATTTATTTGTCATGAATCAAAAACAACAAATGTTACTAGAAAATACAGTTTTAATTAAAAAAATTGAAAAATTTTTCAAAAAAACCTTGTTTTTTTATCGTTTTTTCGTGAAAACTGACTTCGTTTTTATTATATCCATTATTTATATACATTGCCCAGATAATTGGATCTTTCTCGCTCTCGTTGAAAAAAGTCTCTAAATAACTTCCACTTAGAATTTTATAGACAGAAATTTGAAATTTTTTCATACAGATCTCTAAATTTTTTGTTATCTCCTTGGAGATGCAAATAAATTTAATATCTAAAAAATAATATTCACATTTGAAATTTTCTGGAAGAAATGAGTAATTTTTATTATTAACTCTGAAATTTTCTATCAACATATGAATAATTTTATTTTCTTTATGACTTTTAAGACATGCTTCTCTTGCTTCAAGCAATGGACGAGAAAGACTTGAATTATTTAAAAAGTCACCATTATTATTATTCTTCATTGACACATCTATGGGAAAAATATCCTCTGACTCGTATATGATAATTATGTCCTTTATGAAGCTTCCTATAATTCTCTCAACTTTATAAATATTTTTTTCTAAAAAAATATCTAATTTATCGAATTCTATTTTATTTGAATTATTATTATTAGATATCTCTTCCTCATATATTTTTTTTGTATTATCTGATTGTAAAACACTTAAAATAAACTTTTTTGAGCTTATAAATAAGAAACTTATATAAACTGAATCTTTAATCATTGATTATCACCTGATTAGATTGTCTCAAATCAATTACTTTGGAATTTTTAAATTTTTTATTTTCTAATAAAGTTAGAAAAAGATTTAAAGATTTGTCCAAATTATCTCTAGGAAGCTTTAATAATTTACCTGAAATAGTTTCAATATCCCACCTTCCTGAGGGGAAATGAAATAAATTTTTAACTTGATCATATCTAAAATTTGATTTATCGATAGTTTGTTTAAGTTTTAAAAATTCATCTTGTCTGAAATTTCCAAAAACAAAAGGTAAATTTATTTTAATTGGAAAAAATTTTATAAGCTTACCATTTGAACCAATATAAAATTTTTGATTTTCTTTATTTAATACTGCAAGATATTTAGTTTCGTTTAGCTTTATATTTAATGATGAGGGATATTTTTTAAATACAGAAAAGTCTTCTATATGATTATAAGAATTCAGTAACTCAATTATCTTAAATTTATTTAAAACAAACAAGTTGTCTATTTTGAATATTTCTAAACTTTCTGCAATTTCATTATTTTTTTCATTAGTTAATCCATCAATTTTTATTTGATCAATTTTAAGGAGATTAATGCTATTTAAATTCTTGTTGTTAAAAGTTCCAATTATAAAAAATAAAGAAATATAAAATAAAATTTTTTTATTTTGAAGTCGAAGCATCTTTTAAAATGAGTTTTAAAAGTTTAATGAAATTTATACCAGCGTATGCAGCTATCTCGGGAACTAAAGAAAGACTAGTCATACCAGGCTGAGTATTAATTTCTAATAGATAAAATTTTCCTTTAAAATATTTAAAATCTGATCTTGTCACTCCCCTACAACCAATTATCTTATGCGCTTTAAATGCTACATTCATTATCTTGTTGTATTTAGATATAGGTAAATCCACTGGTATAATATGTTTGGTTTTAGCTTTTAAATTATATTTAGCTTTATAATCATAGAATTTTCTTTTAGGTTTTAGCTCAATTACTCCAAGTTTTTTTGATCCAATAATTGCTGCTTGAATTTCTCGACCCGCAATATACTCCTCTACAATTATCTTTTTGTAATCCTTAAGAAGTTTTAAATTTTTCAAAATATTGACTTTGGTACAAATAAAGACATTCACGCTTGATCCTTCATTAATAGGTTTTATTATTACTGGGAACTTTAATTTTTTTTTAATATTTTGAATTAAATTTTTTTTTGACTGATCAAAGGAAAAAATAAAATATTTGGGTGTAAGTATATTATTTTTTATAAAAATTTTTTTTGATAATTCTTTATTCATTGCGATAGCTGATGAAATTACTCCTGAGTGCGTATATGGTATACCAATACTTTCCAAAACAGCTTGGATATAGCCATCTTCACCAAACTGACCATGAAGAGCATTAAATATTATATTTGGTTTAAAAGATTTGACAGTGTCAATGAATTTAAAGTCAGGCTCGGTAATTCTTACAAGATAATTGTTTTTTATAAGCTCTTTAGCAACCTGACGACCAGTATCTAAACTAATCTCTCTTTCTTTTGATATGCCACCAGAAATTATTAATATTTTTTTTTTCAAATTATTCTAAAATTTTAATTTCTTTTTCTAAACTAATTCCAGTTTTTTCCAAAACTCTTTTACTTACAAAATCTATTAAATTTATCATATCTTCATAAGTTGCGTTGCCCTTATTAACAAAAAAATTACAATGTTTTTCTGAAATGCAGGCATCCCCAAAACTTTTGTCTAATGGGACTGACTCTTTAATTAATTCCCAAACTTTTTTTTTTGTTTGATGTATTGGATTTTTAAACGTGCTACCACTTGTTTTAATTTTTGTTGGTTGATTTTTATCTTTTTCAATTTTCAGCCTTATCATTTCTTTGTTTATATCAATATTATTACTTTTGATACCTTTAAAGGATGCACTTAAAAAAATAAGGTCTTCAGTTAAATTATTTTTTCTATACTCAAATTCGATATTTTTAGAAGGTATAGTTTTAACATTACCATTTTTATCAATCACTTGTATTGATAATAATATATCTTTAAATTCTCTACCAAAACATCCTGCATTCATTTTTATGCCGCCGCCAATAGTCCCAGGAATACAGGATAAAAATTCAAAACCTCTAAGATTATTTTTCATCGCAAAGTTTGATAGTGATCTATCAAGAACTCCGCTTCCTGCTATAATTACATCATCGCCTAATAAGGATATGTTATTGAAATTCTTACTAAGTTTAATTACCACTCCATCAAATAAATTGTCTGAAATTAAAGTGTTTGATCCTGCGCCAATTACAAATATTTTTTCTTTACTGTTTATCTTTTTTAAAAAATTTACTAATTCTTTTAAATTGTCTGCTTTATAAAAAACCTTAGTTTTTCCTCCAATGTTAAACCATGTTTTTTTTTTTAGTTCATAATTAAACTTTACGTTTTCTCCAAATTCACTTAACAAATTTTTTAATCTTTCAACTTTCATCTCATCAATTGTGGCAGTTTTCTCATCCAATTTGAAATTGATCCAGCTCCCATTCCAATCACAATTTTTTTTCCAAACATATTTTTTTTATAAACTTTGCAAGTTGGTTATCATCGTTAACTAAAAATAAGTTTACATCAGAATTTTTAATAATTTCTTTAGCAAATTTTAAATAACTAAAACCTAATTGAATTTTTTCACCAGCTGTATAGATTGGACATAAGATTACTGTGTCAGCATTTTTAAATGCCATAGAAAATTCTTTTCTTAAATCTTTCAATCTAGAAATACGATGTGGTTGGAATATGCAAACTTTTTCGTATCCCTTATAAACTTTTTCTACACCATCCAATACAACTTTGATCTCTGTTGGATGATGAGCGTAATCGTCAAAAAAATCAATATCATTATATGAAAAAATTTTATTAAACCTTCTTTGAACACCTTTGAAATGAAGAAGTCCTTTTTTGATATCAGAAATTGAAATTCCTACTGTAATTGCAACAGCAGCCGCTGCAACACAATTTCTTACATTGTGTATTCCAAGCAATGGTGTCTTAATATTTCTTATTAAAATTTTCTTTTTATTTGGAACATTAATAAAAAGGTCAAACATTGTGTATTTTTTATTATGTTTTATATTTTTGATTAAAAAATTTGACTTTGAATTAAGTCCATAAGTATAAAAATTTTTATTTCTTAATTTCTTAATAAGATCAGAATTAATTTTATCATCAATACATATAAATGATTTTCCAAATGACGGAACCTTCTCAATAAATTTTATAAAATGATTTTTTAAATCATCTATAGATTTGTAAAAATCCATGTGTTCTCTGTCTATATTTGTTATGATTGAATAAGTTGGAGGAATGTGAACAAAACTACCATCTGACTCATCAGCTTCTAAAATAGACCAATCAGTCTTTCCTAATTTAGCAGTGTTTCTCATAGAATTGATTACTCCACCATTGATAATTGTTGGATCCAATTTTGTTTTTTGGAAAATTGACGCTGTTAAAGATGTAGTGGTCGTTTTCCCGTGGGAACCAACGACAACGACATTCTTCATTAAAGAAACAATATGTGCCAACATTTTTCCTCTTGTAGTTATTGGAATATTTTTTCTTTTAGCCTCTATTACTTCAGGATTATTTTTTTTTATAGCTGAAGAGATTACAACGATAGTTACATTTTTTAAATTTTGTTTTTTTTGACCAAGAAAAACTTTAATTTTTTCTTTTTTTAATCTTTCAATATTTTTATTTGGATATAAGTCACTTCCCTGGACTTTAAATCCTTTTTCCTTCATTATTAAAGAAAGACCACTCATGCCTATCCCACCTATTCCAATAAAATGGATTATTTCAGTTTTTGCTAATTCAATTTTCATTTAAATTTTCTAGTATTTTTTGATTAACATTTATCCAATTATTTTGATAATTTAATTTTTCCAATCTTTTTTTTTTTTCTAACAATTTGTCTTTATTATTAATAATACTTTTCAAGACTTCTTCAATTTGAAGTTCAAAATTTTTTTGCTCGATTAGCCAGCAGCAATCATTTTTTCTATAAAAATTTGCATTTTCATACTGGTGGTTATCTTTGGAAGTTGGTAATGGAACTGCAATAAAAGGGATATTTATTACAGACAATTCTGCTAAAGTTGAGGCCCCAGCTCTAGTGATGCAAAGATCAACATTCTGAACAATACTTTCAAAATCTTTTTTAAAACTAAAAATTTCATTTTCTACTTTGTTTTCTGAATAAAAATTTTTTAGAAAGTAAACATTTTTTTCATTAGTTTGTTGGATAATTTTAATTGGATAATTTTTAGAAATATTTACAATGAATTTCTTTAAATTTTTATCAAAAATACTT
>CABXYU010000018.1 GCA_902516625.1 uncultured Pelagibacteraceae bacterium
CCATCCTGGCTGACGTAATCGAAATAATTTACAGCTTGCAGTGTCCATACTATTATACCCACTGTAATGGACATAATTAGGAAGAAATTTAGAGTATCTTTGGCAAAATTTCGAAATATTAATTTTTTCATTGAAAATAATAAATTTCCAAATATATACCATTCATTTATAACTCTTTGAAATTAAAAATTTATGTCCATAAATATTATCTTTAAAAAAGGCAACATAAAAAAAACCAGTTCAAATTTGGTCCTATTTGTTGATGAAAAATTTTACGTAGATCATCTAAAAAAATATATATCTGGTTTAGAATTCAAATATATAACAGATTTAATTAAAACAAACGATCCCAGCAAAAAAATTTTTGTTTTTCAAGTAAGTGCGAAAAAGAAAATAGTCCTTGTCTCTATTAAAAAAAATAGCAAAATTTCTGAATTAGAAAATTTAGGGGCAGAACTTTTTGGAAAAATTAATTTTGGAAAAAATAGTGAATATTCATTGAATTCTGAAAGCCTACTTAATGGACAAAAAAATGTTGTTGGACACTTCCTTCATGGTTTAAAGTTAAAATCATATGATTTTAAAAAATATAAATCAAAAAAAGATAAAAGAGTAATAACAATCAATATAGTTGGAGATAAAAATAAACCTTCTGTTAACGATCTTTTAAAATTCAAAGCTTTAGAAGAAGGAACTTTTTTTGCAAGGGATCTAGTTTCAGAACCTGGAAATGTTTTGCATCCTGATGAATATGCAAAAAGATTAAAATCTCTAAAAAAATATAATTTAAAAGTAACTGTTTATGATGAAAAAAAATTAAAAAAATTAGGAATGAATGCTTTGCTTGGTGTTGGACAAGGAAGTATTAGAGGATCGTATCTTGTAACAATAGAATGGAAAGGTGCAAAAAATAATTTAAACCCTTTAGCTTTTATAGGTAAGGGAGTTTGTTTTGATACTGGTGGTTATTCACTCAAACCAGCTAAGTTTATGGAAGACATGACCTATGATATGGCAGGGTCAGCAGCAGTAGTTGGTTTAATGAAAAATCTTGCTTTGAGAAAAGCAAAAATTAATGCAGTTGGTGTTGTTGGATTAGTAGAGAATATGGTGAGTGGAAACGCCCAAAGACCCGGTGATATTGTAAAATCATACAGTGGAAAAACAATTGAAATTTTAAATACTGACGCTGAAGGAAGGTTAGTGCTAGCAGATGCGATTACTTTCACTGAAAAAAAATTTAAACCAAAATTTATGATTGATCTAGCCACTTTAACTGGAGCAATTATAGTTTCTTTAGGTTCAGAATATGCGGGACTTTTTTCAAATAATGATAAATTGTCAAATCAATTACTTGAGTCAGGTGAAAAAGTTGAAGAAAAATTATGGAGAATGCCTTTACATAAAAATTTTGATAAACTAATAAATTCAAAAAATGCTGACATGCAAAATATAAATTATGTAGGTGGTGCTGGTTCAACTACTGCCGCTCAATTTTTACAAAGATTCATTTTAAACAAAACACCTTGGGCTCATTTAGACATTGCGGGAATGGCCTTCTCAAAATATGGCGGAGCATTAAATTCAGGTGGTGCAACTGGTTATGGAGTAAGATTATTAAATCAGCTGATCGAGGATTACTATGAGTAACAAAGAACAAACACTTTCAATAATAAAACCCGATGCAGTTGAAAGAAATTTAGATAATCAAATCAAAAAAATTTTTCTGTCTAATGGTTTTAAGATTATCAATGAAAAAAAAATTAAGATAGAAAAATCTGAAGCTGAAAAATTTTATAAGGTGCATGAAACCAAACCGTTTTATGATGATCTTTGTTCTTACTTGTCATCTGGACCTATTTTAGTAATGGTGTTGGAAAAAGAAAATGCAGTTTTAGACAACAGAGAATTGATGGGTGCAACAAATCCTAAAGAGGCTTCAGAAGGCACGATTAGAAAAAAATTTGGTCTTTCAATAGATAAAAATTCTGTTCATGGCTCTGATAGCATTGAAAATGCTAAAATTGAAATCGATTTTTTTTTTAAAGATTAAATAAAATTTTATTAATAGCTTTTGGATAAAGAATATGTTCTTGCTTTAAAACCTTTTTCGATAAAGTTTCTGGGTTATCTTTTTTTGCTATCTTTACTTTTTTTTGTAAAATTATTTTTCCAGAATCGATTTTAGAGTTTACAAAATGAACCGTACAGCCGGAAAATTTCTCATTATTTTCAATAGCTCTTTTATGTGTATTTAAGCCCTTATATTTTGGTAATAAAGAGGGATGAATATTCAAAATTATACCTTTATAATTATTAATAAAATTCCTCGTTAAAACTCTCATAAATCCCGCCAAACATATAAAATAAATTTGATTTTTGTTTAAAAAATATAATATTTTTTTTTCAGCCAGATTTCTTTTTTTGTAATTTATAATTTTAGATTTAATATTATATTTTTTTGATATTTTTAAACCTTGCGCTTTAGATGTATCAGTTATTACACAATCTATTTTGATAGGTGATTTTTTAGTGTTTGAAAATTTTATTAAGCTTAATAAGTTGGTACCTTTACCAGAAATAAAAACTGCAGTCTTTAATCTTTTATTTCCAATTAATTTTTCCATTTAATCTTATCTTATTTGAACTTTTTGAGATTTTTCCGATAACATAAGGTTTAAATTCCTTAGAAAAAAACTTTGTTACATTATTTAAATTCTTGTAGTTAATTATTAAACAAAATCCTACACCACAGTTAAAAGTTTTAAGCATTTCATTATCATCTATATTATTTTTTTTTAACCAAGTAAAAATTTTTGGTGGGTTTATTTTATCAAGATTTATCTCCGCACAAAGATTTTCTGGGATCACTCTCTTTATATTATCGACAAGCCCACCTCCGGTAATATTAGCACACCCATTTAAAAGATCTTTTTTCAATAAATTTAAAATTTCTTTTACATAAATTTTTGTTGGTTTAATTAATTCTTTTCTAAGAAATTGATTTTTTTTAATATTAATTTTTTTTTTCTTTAATAAATATCTCACCAAAGAATAACCATTTGAATGTAATCCGCTTGAAGGAACTGCTAAAATTAAATTATCTTCTTTAATTTTATTTTTATCCAAAATTTTTTTTTGATCAACAATACCAACTGCAAAGCCTGCAATATCAAATTTACCTTTTTCATAAGTACCAGGCATCTCAGCTGTTTCACCTCCGACTAACTCACAATTTGAAATTTTACAACCTTTAAGTATTCCTTTAAGAATAGATTTAAGCTTTGTTAAATTTATTTCGTTAATTGAAATATAGTCTAAAAAAATTAAAGGCCTTGCTCCTTGAACAATCAAATCATTGACACTCATAGCAACAAGATCAATACCTATAGTGTCGTATTTGTTTATCAAATTTGCAATCTCAATTTTTGTTCCAACACCATCCGTGCAAGCTACAATTTTTGGATTATTAATATAACTAGGAATATTAGTTATAGACCCAAAACCCCCAATGTTATTTAACTTCTTTTTGCCTTTTTTATTTGGTGTGTTATTTGAAATGAATTTTATAAATTTATCAGCAGCCCTTATGTCTACGCCACTTTTTTTGTATGTAAATAATTTTTTATTCATTATTATGATGTATGGTTTTTAAATATAAAAAAATTCATCCAAAACTCTTATATATTTTTATAACATATATATCTTTAATTTTATTTTTTTTCTCCACAGCCAGAGCTGATGGAAAATCTTTTGATATTAATAATATCGAAATAACGATGCCATTCGAATTAAAATTTAATAAAAATAGAGTAATAGATAAAGGTTTTAGAGAAGCATTTTCTCAATTGATGTCTCTAATTGTAAACTCAAATGATAAGAAAAAGATTGATAGAATTCGTCTAAATGAAATAAAAGGGATGATTGAGTCTTTTTCAATAAAGGAAGAAAAATTTATTAATGAAATTTATTATGTAAATTTAGGGGTATCTTTCAATAAAAAAAAAATTTTCAATTTTTTAGAAAAAAAAAATATTTTTCCTTCAACACCATTAAAAAAAACAATATTATTAATTCCAATTATAATTGACGAAAAAGAGAAAGATTTATCGATTTTTTCAAATAATAAATTTTTTGATGGGTGGCTTAATATCAAAGAAAATTTTCATTTAATTAAATATATTTTACCAACGGAAGATTTAGAGGACCTAAAACTTTTAAAAGACAAATATGACATTATAGAAAAATACAATTTTAAAGAAATTACAAATAAGTATGATTTAGAAGACTCAATCATAGTATTAGTTTTTAAACGAGAGTCTGAAGTGAGAATATTATCAAGAATTTCAATTATGGATAAGGTTGTTCTTAAAAATCAAACTTTTCTAGATACTAATATTGAAAATTACCAGGAAGTTGAAAATATTATTAAGAATTTACAAATTGTTTATGAGGATCATTGGCGAAAAATTAATCAAGTAAATACATCATTAAAATTACCCATATATATAAAATTGAAAAGTTCTGAGAATAAATCAATTTACAAATTTGAAAAACTTTTAAATGAAACAGATTTAATTTATGATTTTTTTATTTCAAAATTTGATAATGATTATATTTATTATCATATTGTATTTAATGGAACACCAAATATATTCTTAAAAACAATGAGAAATAATGGATATGATTTTAATACCCAGAACAAAACATGGGTTTTAAAATGAGAGATTTAAATCAAGAAATTATAAAATTTGAATATGATAAAAATTTTAAGTATGAGGATTTTTACATTTCAAAAAGCAATCAACATGTTTATAATTTATTGAACAGTTGGCCTAATTGGGAAAAAAATTTTTTAAATATTTATGGTGAAAAGTTTTCTGGAAAAACCCATCTAGTAAATATATTTATAAAAAAATTTAAAGCAATCAAAATAGAGGCTAGCAAATTGAATAATGATTTTTTGAAGAAAATTAAGATTCACCAAAATATCATTTTAGAAAATTTGACTAAAAAAATTGATGAAAGGTTATTTTACTCTTTAATAAATATTATTGACCAAGATAATAAATATTTAATTGCAACAACCAGCCATCCAATAGTAAAAATTGATTTTAAATTAGATGACTTAAGATCAAGAACTAAAAATTTTCTTTTACAAAGTATAGAAAAACCTGATGATGAATTAATTTTTGCTTTAATCTTAAAAAATTTGTCAGATCGACAAATATCTTTAGATAAAAAGTTAATAAATTACACAATTAAAAGAATTAAGAGATCATATAGCAAAATATTTGATTTTATATATAAGATCGATGAGATTAGTTTAAAAAAGAAAAAATCTATTGATCTTAAATTAATCAAAGATGTTTTGGGGGAATAATTGAATAAATATAGAAGTCATAATTGTAACGAACTTAGGAGAAAAGACGTAGGCCAAAAGGTATTATTATCTGGATGGATTAATAAAAAACGAGATCATGGAAATCTTTTATTTCTTGATCTACGAGATAATTATGGAATTACCCAGTGTATAATTAATAAGGATAGCTCTAGTTTTAAAGAATTAGAAAAAATTCAGTTAGAAACAGTAATTAAAATCGAAGGTAAAGTAATTGATAGATCAAAAGAAACTTTTAATAAAGAAATTCCAACTGGGGAAATAGAAGTTTCTATAAATAATTTTAGTACATTAGGAACATGTAAAGAATTACCATTGCCTGTTTTTAGTGACCAAGAATATTCTGAAGAGATTAGATTGAAATATAGATTTTTAGACCTCAGAAGAAAAAAAATTCATGAGAATATAACTTTAAGATCAAAAGTGATTTCTTTTATTAGAAGTGAAATGGGCAAGTATGGTTTTTTAGAATTTCAAACTCCTATTTTGACCTCCTCAAGTCCGGAGGGTGCTAGAGATTTTTTAGTACCAAGCAGGTTAAATCCTGGTAAATTTTATGCACTTCCTCAAGCTCCTCAACAATTTAAACAACTTATTATGGTTTCGGGTTTTGATAAATATTTTCAAATAGCACCGTGTTTTAGAGATGAAGATGCAAGAGCGGACCGAAGTCCGGGTGAATTTTATCAATTAGATTTAGAAATGTCATTTGTTGAGCAAGAGGATGTATTTAATGTAGTTGAAAATCTTTTAATTAATACATTTAAAAAATTTTCAAATAAAAAATTAGTCTCTGAAAAATTTCCAAGAATTTCTTTTGCTGAATCAATGCTTAAGTATGGCACTGATAAACCTGATTTAAGAAATCCATTAATCATAAATGATATTACTGAAATTTTTTTTAGAGAAGATGTAAGCTTTGAAATATTCAAAAAATTGGTAAAATCAGGATCAAAAGTAAGATGTATTAAAACCAACGATACAAAAAATAAACCAAGAAGTTTCTTTGATGGTATTGACAAGTGGGCAAAAGAGCAGGGCGCCTCAGGTTTAGCATATTTTACTTTTGAAGAGGATGATAAAATTTTTGCAAAAGGCCCAGTGGGTAAATTTTTTTCAGAAGAAGCATTAAAAGAGATTATGAAAATTACTCATGCAGAAGTTGGAGATAGCATCTTTCTTGCATGTGATAAGCAAGGTAATTTAGAAAAGATAACCTCTATGGCTAGAGAAAAAATCGGCAGGAATTTAAATCTCATCGATGAAAATACATTTGCGTTTTGCTGGATTGTTGATTATCCAATGTTTGAATTGAATGATCAAACAAAAAAAATTCAATTTAGTCATAATCCTTTCTCAATGCCTCAAGGAGAAAAAGATAAAATTAATTTTGGAAACCCACTTGAAATACTTGCTTATCAGTACGACATTGTTTGTAATGGTATTGAATTATCTTCTGGGGCAATTAGAAATCATATTCCAGAACTAATGTATAAGCTATTTGCTATAGCAGGTTATGATAGAAAACAAGTAGATGAAAAATTTAGTGGCATGATCAATGCACTAAGTTTTGGAGCACCACCACATGGGGGAATAGCGCCAGGTATAGATAGAATTGTTATGCTTCTTGCTAATGAGAAGAATATAAGAGAAGTAACCATGTTTCCAATGAATCAAAATGCTCAAGATTTAATGATGAATGCTCCTTCGGAAATAAGTGATTACCAGCTTAAAGAGCTTAATTTATCATTGAAATCAAAAAAGTAATTATTTTTTTCCTTTAAGATTTATCTTTACGTCAGATAGATCAACTAGGTTCTTTTTATAATTATTTCTGACAAATCCTTTGCTTGTAATATCTTTTACTATTTTCAGTAATTGGTTCTGATGATCCGAATTTTGATCCTCTGAATGAGAGTTTTCAGATGTTCCTATTGATGGTGTGTGTGCTAGATCTTCTCTATTTTGATATGAAATAGCCAGTTCTCTAAAAATATAGTCTAAAATTGATGAAGCACTTAATATTCTGTCATTACCATATACTTTGCCAGATGGCTCAAATTTTGTCCCTACAAAAGCACTTATAAACTCATCTAAAGGAACACCATATTGAAGGCCTAAAGACACAGCTATTGCAAAATTATTCATCAATGCTTTAACCAACTCACCTTCTTTACTGGTATCAATAAATATTTCTCCAATTTTTCCATCTTCATACTCTCCAGTATGAAGATAAACTTTATGATCACCAATAGTTGCTTTTTGTATGTATCCTTTTCTTCGGTCAGGCATACTAAATCTTTTTCCATTATTATCAGAATTTGAGTTTTTAGACTTAATAATATTTTCTAGACTAGTATTAGAGGTCTTTTTTTCATCAGGTACTACATCAATTTTTTTATTTTCAACTACTTTATTATTCTTTGGATCAAGATTTTTAGTTTTTCTATTATCAAGCTTTACGTCTAATACTTCAAATTTACCATCATCTCTTTTTTCAAGATTTTTAAGTTCCGCTTCATTTACTTCATCCAGGTAATGATTTACTTTAAACGTACAAGTATAATATGTTTCCACTAAGTATTTTGCCATATGACCCCAATTTTTTAAAATTTATTTGAATAATGAATCAAATTATTTATATACAAAATCAAATTTTAGTCTAATTTAATTTATACAATTTTAAATTGAAATAACTTCAAAATTTTATGTTGACACTGTTTAAAAAAATTTTCATTTGGTGGAATCAGGAGACAATTGGCACAAAAATAAAAACAATTTTGTTTGGTAAATTTGTAGGAAAAGATAATTTAGGTAATAAATATTATGAGAGTAAAAATGGAAAAAGATGGGTTATATATAAAGATGAGATTGATGCGTCAAAAATTCCAGTCGAATGGTTTTCATGGATCCACTTCACTCCAAATAAAATTGAAAAAAAACATGATCTAGAAAAGTATGATTGGCAAAAACCACATCAACACAACTTAACAGGAACAGAAAAAGCATATTATCCAAACAAAAACAAAAATGTTAGTGAAAAAAAATATAAAACTTGGAAAAATTGAAATAGTTTTTTTCACAATAATTTTACTATTTTTTATAAAAATCCCTACTATTTCTTTTTCATCTGATGATTTAGAAGGTAATTTTACTGCTATAAAAGTTTTGGATAAGATAAGTTCTAAAAATACCTTAATTAAAATTAAAAATGGAGAAGAGGTAAAATATAAGGACCTATTAATCAAAAGTATTAAGTGTAAAAATTCTGAGTTTGATGATAATCCAGAAATTACAGCATATATACAAGCTAAAGATCTGACGAATAAAAATAAAGATGACGTTTTTGTCTTTAATGGATGGATGTTTTCATCAAGCCCATCAATCGCACCTTTTGATCATCCTGTTTATGATATATGGCTTGTTGGCTGTAATTAAATAATTTTTTCGTTATCTAGCCAACTTACATTAAAGTCAGAATTTATAAATTTTTTGTGACTTAAAAGTTTTTTATGCAAAGGTATCGTCGTAGTAATACCCTCAATTACAAACTCATCTAAGGATCTGTTCATTCTTTGGATAGCCTCAACTCTATTTCTACCATGACAAATTAATTTACATATCATACTGTCATAAAATGGAGTTACCTTATAACCTTGAAATATTGCTCCATCAACTCTTGTTCTAAAGCCCGATGGTTGATGACACATACCAATAGTACCAGGCGAGGGCTGGAAATTTTTGCTTGGATCCTCAGCATTTATCCTGCATTCTATTGCGTGTCCTCTTGGCTTAATATCTGATTGTTTTAAAGCCGTTTCTCCTGTGAAAGCAATATTTATCTGTTCTTTGATAATATCTATACCAGTGACCATTTCAGAAACTGGATGTTCAACTTGAACTCTTGTATTCATTTCAAGAAAATAAAAATTACCTTCCTCATAAATAAATTCTACAGTGCCTGCACCTTCATATCCAATTTTAGAGACCATTTTTATAGTTTTATCAAATAAACTTTTTCTTATTTCATCATTCAAAACTGGACTAGGTGTTTCTTCAATTAATTTTTGATGTCTTCTTTGAACAGAACAATCTCTCTCATGTAAATGTACAGCTCTATTTTTTCCAGCTAAAATTTGTACTTCAATGTGTCTAGGATTTTGAAAAAATTTTTCTATATAAACCTCGTCATTACCAAAATATTTTTTTGCCTCAGTCTTAGCTGTTGAAAAAAGTAGCTCAAAGTCCTTTTCTTTATGAACTATTTTCATTCCTTTTCCACCGCCACCTCCAGCAGCTTTTATTAAAACTGGAAAACCAATTTTTTTACAAAGATTTTTTGCTTCTTCAATATTTTTTACACCACCCTGAGAGCCCTCTATTACCGGCAAACCATTTTCTTTTGCAATTTTTTTAGCCTGAATCTTGTCACCCATCATTTCTATATGTTTGGACGATGCACCAATAAATTTGATATTATTATCTTCAAGAACTTTTGCGAAAGTTGCGTTTTCAGACAAAAAACCGTAACCTGGATGAACAGCCTCGGCTCCAGTTAAGTCTATAGCAGATAATAAAGCGGGAATATTTAAATAACTGTTAGCAGGCTGATGTGATCCAATACAAATACTCTCATCTGCTAATCTTACATGCATACTGTCTCTATCAACATCGGAATGAACTGCAACAGTAGAAATTCCCCATTCCTTACATGCTCTGATTACTCTAACTGCAATTTCTCCTCGGTTAGCAATTAAAATTTTTTTAAACATTACTCTAAAATGATTATAGTTTGCCCAAATTCAACTGGCTGACCGTCTGAGACACAAATTTCTTTTACTACCCCATCAGAGGATGAAGGCACGTGGTTCATTGTTTTCATAGCTTCAACTATCATTACTGTATCGCCTTTTTTTATTTTTTGCCCAATCTCCACAAATTTTTTAGCTCCTGGTTCTGGTGCGTGATAAGCTGTGCCTATGATTGGTGATTTTACTTCAATACCAGATTTAAAATTTGAACTTATAATATCATCAGCTTTAGGTGTTGGTTTTCCTTCCAATGATGATGGTTGATTGTTTAAAGAAATTTTATTTTTTGAAACCTTAACTTTAATATCCTTTTCTGTATACTCTATTTCAGTAAGATTAAATTCATCTAAGTAATCACTCAGTTCTTTAATAATTTTTTTATCAATTTTCATTTTTTAAAAGTTTGTGCATTGAAATTATGGCTAAAATATAACCATCTGACCCTAGACCAAAAATTCCACCTGTTACAATATCACTTATTAAAGATTTTTGTCTAAATTTCTCTCTTTTATATATGTTTGATATATGTAACTCTATTATTGGTTTTTTAAAAATATCTAAAGCGTCTCTAATCGCCACAGATGTGTGAGTAAAAGCAGCAGCATTAATTATGATTCCATCGAATTTATTTCTAGATTCTTGTATTAAATCTACCAATTCACCTTCAATATTTGATTGAGCAAATTCAATTTTTAAACCTAACTCCTTTGATTTTTTTTCACAATTTTGTTTTAGTTCATCAAAAGTAGTGTAGCCATAATGTGATTGTTCTCTCTCACCTAATAGATTAAGATTTGGACCATTTATGATAATTATTTTATAATTCATTAACACTTTATATACGATGAAAAAAATAAAAAAAATAAAAATTAGATTGAATGGTAAAGTAAAGCTCATTACCGAGCATTATAAAATTCAAAATCTTTTAAGAGATGTTAAAGTGCCTATTAAAAAAGTAGCTATTGAATTAAATCAAGAAATATTAGATAAAAAAAAGCTTAATAAGATAAAACTTAGAAAAAATGACAAAATTGAAATAGTTCATTTTATTGGAGGCGGTTAAAAAGATGAAAGATAAGTTTATAATAGCTAACAAACGATTTAATTCTAGGTTAATTGTGGGAACAGGAAAATATAAAAGTATGAGGGAATGTGCAAAAGCTGTAAAACTATCTGGGGCAGATATAGTTACTGTTGCAGTCAGAAGAGTAAATATTTCGAATAAAAAAAGACCACTACTCATGGATTTTATTGACCCTAAAAAAATAACATATCTTCCGAATACTGCAGGTTGTTTTAATGCTGAAGATGCTCTAAGGACACTTAGGCTAGCAAGGGAAATTGGAGGTTGGAAATTAGTAAAACTAGAGGTATTAGGAGATAAAAGAAATTTATTTCCTGAAATGATCGAGACTTTAAAGTCCACAGAGATTCTATCTAAGGAGGGTTTTAACGTTATGGTTTACTGCAATGACGATCCTTTAATGGCAAAAAGATTAGAAAATTCTGGAGCTTGTGCCATAATGCCATTAGCAGCCCCAATCGGATCTGGACTCGGAATTCAAAATAAAGTTAATATAAAAATTATAAGAGCACAAACAAAATTACCGTTGATAATAGATGCAGGTTTGGGACAAGCCTCTGATGCAACCATTGCAATGGAATTAGGATGTGATGGGGTTCTAGTAAATACTGCTATTGCAAGAGCAAAAAAACCTTTTGAAATGGCTATGGCTTTTAAAAATGCAGTTATAGCTGGTAGACAGTCATTTTTGTCAGGAAGAATAGAAATGAGTTTAATGGGCAAAGCTTCTTCACCTAAAAAAGGAATTATTTAGCTTTTTTAAAAAATTTTCTTTTTCTGTATGGTTTTTTTTTGAACTTTTTTTTATCGCTAATACTTATAACATTATCTTCTTTTTTTTGAGTTTCCAAATTTTTTAACTTTTCAAAATTTTCTAACAATTCTATAGTTTTTTTTGATTTATTTTTTATGTCAATAATATATTCAGGAATAATTAAATTTCTATCAGTGATTATATCAATTTTCATTTTATTTTTTTTTTCAAAATAAGTTAAATCATTAATAAAATTTTCTTTTAAAAAATCAGAAATTTTCTCACAAACTTTTAAATCAACATATTTCGCTTTATTTAAAACTGATTTTAACTCGACCAATTTTAATAATTTTTGCGCAAATGACTCGTCTGTTAAATTTACTTTCCA
>CABXYU010000019.1 GCA_902516625.1 uncultured Pelagibacteraceae bacterium
GAATGATGAAAAACAAACTACCGTTAATAATCGGTGCTATTGTTGTTATTGCGGGTCTTGCCTTCTTCATGGGTGGAGGAGACAAATCAGCAAAGAAATCAGGCGCAGATAGCGCTGAACCTATAGTAATTGCAACACATAACTGGTCAAGCCAAGTGGTGATGGCCCATGTTATTGGTGGAATTTTTGAATCTATGGGTAATAACGTAAAATATGTACCAGCAGATTCGCAAGCTGTTTACGAGTCAATTAGAATTGGCGACGTAACATTAGCTCACGAAGTGTGGGAGTCAGCTTTTGGAAAATCTTTTGATACAGCTAGAGAAAAAGGTGGTGTATTAGACTGGGGTGATCATGAGGCAAGAACAATTGAGGATATGGGTTATCCTGATTGGGCAGCTAAATATTGTCCAGGTCTACCAGATTGGAATGCTTTAAAAAGTCCAGAGTGTGCTAAAAAATTTGCAACACCGGATTCTGGTGGAAAAGGGCGAATGTTAGAAGGTCCTCAAAGTTGGCATGGAGATTTAATACCTCAGAGAATTGAAGCTCTTGGATTAGGTGATCTATGGACTGTTAAGTTTGCTGGTGGTGCTGATGCATTATGGGCAGAACTTAAAGCAGCTGAAGCTGAAGGAAGGGGAACTATTATCTTTAACTGGACACCAAATTTTACAGATGGAAAAGGATTTACTTTTATTGATTTTCCACCGTATTACGATGGTTGCAGACCAGTTGATGGAGGAGATGGTAAATGTGGAGCTCCTGACGGTTATTTGAAAAAAGCCGTGAATGAGAACTTCCCAAAAACTCATCCTAATGCAGCTGCAATGTACAAAAAGTTATCTTTTAACACTAGTCAAATTGGAGCAATGGCTGCTCTAGTAGACGAAGATAAAATGTCTCACGAAGATGCTGCTAAAAAATGGTTAGCTGATAACGAAAGCGTTTGGAAGAAGTGGACTAAATAGTCTTTTTATCAAACATAAATTAAATTGAAATTCTCCCCTAGTTTTACTAGGGGGGATTTTTTTTAATTTTAATATAATGTACTAGAAAAAATGAAAAAACTTTTTATATACATCATATTCATTGTTTTAATTTCAAATCCATCTTTCGCAAAAAAATCAGGATGTACCGATGGTGACTGTAATAATGGTTTTGGAACATGGACTTATACCGACAAAACAACATACGTTGGTCAATGGGAAAATGGATCAAAAAAAGGAAAAGGTGTAGAAACCTGGCCAAACGGCTATGTTTATGAAGGTCAATTCAATGATAGTAAATGGCACGGAGAAGGAACGCTCAAATTTCCAGATGGCTCATCCTACTCAGGTGAATGGAAAAACAATAAGATGCATGGAAAAGGAACTTTTAAGTGGTCAGATGGAAAAGTAATTAGAGGGACATGGAAAGAGGGAGATTATGTTAAATAAATTTAATCATTTTCCTGAGAGCCTTAGAAGTTTAATTGGTTTAACAAGTTTAACAATTATAATTTTGTTTACCTTTCTGATATTAAATATTTTTTTCGGACCAGATAAAAACGCTGAACTTAAAATTGCTGAGCAAAAAAAAGCACAAGAAGAAGCGAATGAATTGATTGCAACTTTACCAAGGGGTGTTTTGACTTTCTATAAATCAGATAAAGGTCAGCAGCTATCATCAGATGAGTATAAAATGATTTGTATCAATACAAAAATAATTACTCAAAGAGCTATTATGGGAGCTAATATAACAGATAACGATGCATTTGATTTATATACTGCAAATGGAGGAACTACTGGAAAATATTCTGTTAATTGGGACGAAAGTAAAAATAAATGTTATGCTCAATTTACAGTCAAACCTTTATCGGGATCTTCAAAGTCTGTTACAGTTAAAGGTGAAGCTTTAGGGTTTTTAAAAACAAGTATTGATACAAGGGTTTATTTTATTAAGAATTTTTAATGGAGTATTTGATTATAAAAATAGTATAAATATATTAAATATAATTATGACATCAACACCAGTAATTAAATGTGATTCCGTCTATAAAATATTTGGAGCTAATGCAGAAAAAATGCTTCAAAATTCAAATGGAAATGTAGATGCAAAAACATTTCAAGATGCGGGATGTATTGTAGGAGTAAATAATGCCTCTTTTGAAGTTTCTAAAGGAGAAATGTTGGTTGTAATGGGACTATCTGGCTCTGGTAAATCAACTCTACTTAGGTGCATTTCAAGGTTGACTGACGCAACAGGAGGAAAAATTTTCATTGAAGGCCAAGACTTATTAGCGATGAATGACAAACAATTGATCGAATTAAGAAGAAGTAAAATGGGAATGGTTTTTCAGAGTTTTGCATTACTCCCTCATAAAACAGTTTTAGAAAATATTGCATTTCCTCTGCAGATAAAAGGTGGAGAGACTGATGACAGTATTAAAAAAGCAATGGAAATGGTAGAGCTAGTAGGTTTAAAAGGTAGAGAAAATTATTTTCCTCGAGAATTATCTGGAGGGCAACAACAAAGAGTTGGAATTGCTAGATCTTTAGCTGTTGAACCAGATATTTGGTTCTTGGATGAACCTTTTTCTGCTTTAGATCCATTAATTAGAAAAGAAATGCAAGATGAATTTTTAAGACTTCAAGGTGTTCTTAATAAAACAATTCTTTTCATTACTCATGATTTTGATGAAGCCTTGAGACTTGCAGATAGAATTGCAATTATGAAAGATGGTTTAATAGAGCAATTGGATACACCAGCAAATATTGTCCTAAACCCAAAAACAGAGTATGTAAGAAAATTTACTGAAGAGGTACCTAGAGAAAAAGTATTGAAAATAGAAGCAATAATGGATTCTTCTGTCAGTGAAAAAGAGTCAAATAGCATTAGTGTTTCAAAAGATGCCATTATTGAAACTGTAGCAGAAAAAATATTGAGTCAAGAAAAACCAGCAAATGTTTTAGACTCAAACAACAAAGTAGTGGGAAGCGTAAAGCCTTCTAAAATAATTCAAACAGTTTTTAGGACTGTAAAAGAAAAATGATATGATGGAAATTATTAAAAAATATCCAAAAGCTACCCAATGGTCTTTTTTATTTATTATTTTCTTTAGTCTTTGTTTTGCTATTCAAATTCCAGAAGGATATGAATTTGCTAAAGCTGGAACAGAATTTATAGACAAAGATAAATTAGATCAAACTAAGTATAGTGTTTTTTGGAGATTGCCCGCTTTTATTGCTTGGATGCCAGGATGGATTAATGATTCGGTCTATTTTTTATTAAATGAATGGTTTCCAATAGAATACTTTGACTCAAGCGTTCAAGAAACAAAATCTAGACCATTAGTTCTTCATATTACGAGATTAATTTCTAGTTCTATGCTTTTTTTAATCCAGTTTATTCGTGAAATATTAATTGGAGGTGTTGATACCATAGTAGCGTTTACAAGCTGGGATTTTTTAAGTGCTAATCCTTGGGCTAAGTTGCCAGGTTTGCCGTGGACAATTGTTGCTGGTGGAGCAATCTTGTTGGGCTACAAACTTAGTGGAAAAAATTTAGCAATATTCGCGGCCATAACAATGATATTTATTTCAGCTTTTGGTCAATGGAAACCTTCAATGCAAACTTTATCATTTGTTTTAGTTGCTGCACCAATATCTTTTGCTTTAGGTCTTGGATTTGGAGTTTGGGCATACAGAAGCAAAAGAGTAGAAAATTTCTTGAATCCTCTTTTAAATGTTGCGCAAACAATGCCTCATTATTCTTATCTTGTGCCTATAATGGTTTTATTTGGAATTGGCGATCATGCTGGAGCAATAGCAACAATTATTTTCGCTACACCTCCAATGGTAAGATTAACTTTATTAGGTTTAAGAAAAGTTTCACCTGAAGTTATTGAGGCTGGTAAGATGAGTGGTTGTACAGACTATCAGTTGTTATCTGAAGTTTTAATCCCCACAGCAAGAAGAGACATTTTAATAGGTGTTAATCAAGTTATTATGCAATGTTTAGCAATGGCTGTAATAGCTTCTTTTATTGGTGCCAAAGGTCTTGGATGGAATTTATTACTTGCATTAAACCAATTAAGAATTGGTCTAGCACTAGAGGCAGGAGTATGTATTACATTGATTGCAGTTTTGTTAGATAAATTATCATTAGCATGGGCAAACAAACAAAAAAACTATTTTGAAAATCCAACGGATTTTGAAAAAAATAAGTATCTTTATATATTTGGAGGTATTGTTGTTATCGGTTATGTATTTTCTTTTTTGGGAACTTTTTTATTTAAAGAAGGTTTTAACTATTTTTTTATTGTTCCACATAACAAAGGAATTTCTACAGAAGCTTTTTGGAATGCAGGTGTAGATTGGGTGTTAGCAAATTTTTTTGATACACTTAAAATCTTTAATACTTGGTTAATAGTTGACGTATTAATACCCATGAAAAATGCATTTTTACGAATGCCCATCGTTGCTACATTTGTTTTATTTATGGGTGCAGGTTACATAATTGGTGGAATTAGGTCTGCTTTAGTTGTTGGCAGCTTTACATTATTTATAGCTTTAACAGAATGGTGGGATAGAGCATTGATAACAATGTATATGGCAACTTTTGGTGTATTAGTGTCAGGAGTCCTTGGAATAACTATTGGAACTTTAAGTGCTCAAAATAAAACTAGCTCAAGAATAACTTTAGGTGTTTGCGATACTCTTCAAACCTTTCCTTCTTTTGTTTATTTAATTCCAGTAATAATGCTTTTTGGCGTTACAGATACATCTGTTTTAATAGCAGTGGTGGTTTATGCAACAATTCCAGCAACAAGATACACCATAGAGGGATTAAGAAGTGTTCCAACAGCCCTACACGATGCTGGATCTATGTCTGGTGTAACAAGATTACAAAGATGGCTTAAGATAGAATTACCACTTGCTTTTCCCCATATGATGTTAGGAATAAATCAGACAGTTGTTTTCGCATTATTTATGGTAATTATTGGCGCTATGATTGGAACTACTGATTTAGGACAATACATTTTGAAAGCTTTATCTGACAGACAAGGGACTGGTAATGGTTTAATGCTTGGCTTATGTGTAGCATTTATTGGATTAGCTGTTGATAACCTAATAAGAACTTGGGCAAATCAAAGAAAAAAACTTCTAGGTTTAGATTAGAATTAAATGAAAAAAATTTTGATTATTGGTGGTGGCGCCATGGGTTCTGCTTTTACCATCCCATGTCTAGAAAACAATAATAATGTCACAATTACAGAACCATATAGTAAAGTATTTATTAAAAATCTCTTATCAAAAAACAAATATCATTCAGCTTTAAAAATAAATCTTCCAAAAAAATTAAGATTTAAAAAATTTTCTAAAAATTTGTTAAGAGAAAAGTTTGATTTAATTGTAATAGCGCTAAGTCTTTCAGGGATTGATTTTATTGGAAATCAATTAAGAAATCTCAATATAAAAACTCCTATTCTAGTTCTTACAAAGGGACTAAAATATGAAAAAAAAACAAAAAAAATTTTAACAATTTCAGAACAATTAAAAAAAATTTATAAAATACCCGACATTTCTATTTTAAAAGGACCTTGTTTAGCCAAGGAGCTAGCAAGAAAAAATCAAACAAGTGTTGTTGTTGCAAGTAAAAATATTAATTCAGCTAAAAAAATTGGTAAAATGATTTCAACCAAATACTACTTAACAGAATTTTCTAAAGATATTATCGGAGTAGAAGTGTGTTCGGCAATAAAAAATATATATTCAATGATTATAGGCGCTGGACAAAGTTTGAATGCTTCATCAAACTTATTTCAAAAGTCAGTTATAGAAATGAGTTATTTAACCAAATATTTTAAGGGTAATCATGAAACTTCTTTAGGTCTTGCTGGGATCGGCGATCTATATGTAAGTGCTGCTGGAGGAAGAAATAGTAAAATGGGAAGTTTTTTAGGAAAAGGATTTACTTTTAAAACAGCAAAAAAAAGATTTATGCCAAACGATACTGTTGAAGGGGAGCAACTTGCAAGAGAGATTGCACCTTTTATTCTCAAAAAGATTGATAAAAAAAAGATTCCACTAATGGTTAATTTATTGAAAACAATAATAAGTAATAAAAAACTAAAAATAAAAGTTTAAAATAAACCTTCTATTTCACCTTTTTTATTAAGTTTAATAGAGTCAGCTGCTGGAACTCTTGGCAATCCAGGCATCGTCATAATTGCTCCACAAACAACTACTAGAAATTCAGCACCCGAAGAAAGTCTTATTTCTCTAATTGGTAAGGCGTGTCCAGTCGGAGCACCCTTTAAGTTTGGATCAGTAGAGAAACTATATTGAGTTTTTGCAACACAAATTGGTAGTTCACCATAACCAGACTCCTCAAAATTTTTTAACTGATCTCTAATTTTGGTATCTGCTATAACTTCATCTGCTCTATAAATCTCTTTTGCTATTGTTTCTATCTTCTTGAATAATGGCGTTTTGCTCTCGTATAAAAATTTGAAATTATTTTCATTTTTTTCACATAAATCAGATACGTGAGCTGCCAGTTCTTTTGTTCCATCTCCACCATTTGCCCAATGAGTACAAAGACAAGCTTTTACTCCTAAGCTTTCACAAAAATCTAATAAGTCTTTTACTTCCTTGTCAGTATCTTTAATAAAATGATTTACCGCAATAGCTACAGGTAAGCCAAATTTTTTTACGTTTTCAATATGTCTCTCAAGGTTTACCAATCCTTTTTTTAAAGCATCCACATTCTCGTTTTTTAAATCATCTTTTGCAACACCACCATGCATTTTTAAAGCTCTGATAGTTGCAACAATTACAACACAACTTGGTTTTAGATTTGACTTTCTACATTTTATATCCAAAAATTTTTCTGCACCTAAATCTGCACCAAAACCAGCTTCAGTTACAACATAATCTGCAAGTTTTAAACCAGCCTTAGTTGCGATCACTGAATTACATCCGTGTGCAATGTTAGCAAACGGTCCACCATGTATTATTGCAGGATTATTTTCTAAAGTTTGAGTTATATTAGGTCTTATCGCCTCTTTAAGTAAAACAGTCATTGGACCATGAGCATTTAAATCTTTTGCATAGATTGGTTTTTTTTCTCTAGTGTAAGCGACTGTTATATTTCCAATTCTTTTTTCCAAGTCTTCAAGATTATTTGCAAGACAAAAGATGGCCATTATTTCTGATGCTACTGTTATGTCGAAACCATCTTCTCTTGGAAAACCATTGGCAACTCCTCCAAGATTAATGTTTATTGACCTTAAAGCTCTATCATTCATATCCATAACTCTTTTCCAAACAATTCTTCTAACGTCTATGTTTAATTTATTCCCCCAGTAGATATGGTTGTCAATTAGAGCAGACAAAAGATTATGTGCAGAGGTAATTGCATGAAAATCACCAGTGAAATGAAGATTTATTTGTTCCATAGGAACTACTTGAGCATAACCCCCTCCAGCAGCTCCACCCTTCATTCCAAAAGAGGGTCCAAGACTTGGCTCTCTTAGACAAACAATTGATTTCTTTCCAATTTTATTTAAACCGTCATTAAGACCTACAGAGGTTGTAGTCTTTCCTTCTCCAGCAGGAGTTGGAGTTATAGCAGTAACTAAAATCAATTTACCATCAGATTTATCTTTTAGTGAGTCTAAGTATTCAAGATTTATTTTAGCAATATGTCTGCCCATAGGACTAAAGGCTGTACTTTCATCTGGAACATTAACTTTGGCCAATATATCCTTTATTGGTTGCATTTTTGCTTCTCTTGCAATTTGGATATCTGATTTTATGTCGCTCATAAACTAAGTTCTAAATATAAAATTGGTCGATTAGTATCTCTTTTTGATGCCTTTGGAAATATCTAAAAATTATATATAAAAAAAATATGAACTATTTATATTCATTATTATAAAATTCTAATATGCAAAAATATTCTGTTTTTAGTTTAATTAAAAATGCCCTTTCAAATCATGAAAAATGGGATTTAGCATGGAAAGATCCTTCACCAAAGAATGAATATGACGTGGTGATTATAGGAGGTGGGGGTCATGGTTTAGCGACAGCTTATTATCTAGCAAAAGAGCACAAAATTACAAATGTAGCAATTATAGAAAAAGGTTGGATAGGTGGAGGAAATGTTGGCAGAAATACCACAATAATAAGATCAAATTATATGCATGATGATAATGCGCTTTTCAGTGAATTTGGAATGGATCTCTGGAGAAAGATGAGTCAAGATTTAAATTATAATGTAATGTTTTCTCCAAGAGGAATTATCAATCTTGCTCATTCAGATGCACAAATGAATGTTTATGCAAGAAGAGGTAATTCAATGCGATTAAATGGGATAGATGCAGTACTTTTAAACAGAGAACAAGTAAAAGAAATTATTCCAATGGCTGATTTTTCTGAAAATGTGAGATTTCCAATTTTTGGAGGACTTATGCAACCAAGCGCGGGAACGGCTAGACACGATGCAGTAGCATGGGGTTATGCGCGTCAAGCAGACTCAATGGGAGTTGATATAATTCAAAATTGTGAGGTTACTGGATTTGATGTTTCAGCTGGAAAAATAAATGGAGTAAGAACCTCTCGTGGAAATATTAAGGCCAAAAAAATTGGTTTATGTGTTGCGGGCAGTACTAATATTTTGGCTGAAAAATTAAATATGACATTACCTATCGAGACACATCTTCTACAAGCATGTGTATCAGAACCAGTAAAACCTGTTTTAGATAAAGTTGTAACTTTTGGTGCAGGACATTTTTATATTAGTCAATCAGACAAAGGTGAAATGGTGATGGGTGGTGATTTAGATGGTTATAATAGCTATGCTCAAAGGGGAAATTTACCAACACTTCAACATGTGCTTACTGAAGGAATAGCAATGATGCCATTCTTAAGTAAATTAAAAATGTTAAGGACCTGGGGCGGAATAATGGATATGTCTATGGATGGTTCACCTATAATAGATAAAACACATATTGAGGGTTTATATTTAAATTGCGGTTGGTGCTATGGTGGATTCAAAGCGACCCCGGCATCTGGCTGGACCTTCGCACATACAATAGCTCAAGATAGAGTTCATGACTTAAATGCTGGATATAGTTTAAACAGATTTAATACTGGTCATCTTTTGGATGAAAAGGGACTAGGCACTAAAACTTGGATCTCGTAAATGCTTCATATCAAATGTCCACATTGTGGGATGAGATCTCAAAATGAATTTTCTTACGGTGGAGATGCAAGTGTAAAAAGACCTGAATTAGGAAAAGATATATCCAATGAAGAATGGGATAATTATGTTTACAATAGAAAAAGTTTAAGAGGAAAACATTGGGAGCTATGGCAACATTTATCTGGTTGTCGACAATGGATTAAAGTAGAGAGAGATACAGCTACTCATGAAATTTTTAAAACTTTAAAAGCAAATGAGGAAATTTCGTAATGTTTCAAGAATTTAGGTTAAAAGATGGTGGTTTAATTAATAGAGATAAAAAGATCTCTTTTAAATTTAATGGTAAAAAATATTTTGGATATGAAGGTGATACTTTAGCGTCCGCTCTAATAGCTAACGGGGTTCATTTAGTTGGCAGAAGCTTTAAGTATCATAGACCAAGAGGTTTTTTTGGAGCAGGCGTAGATGAGCCATATGCGATTATTCAACTTTTTAGAAATGGTGAAACTGAACCAAATATTAAAGCCACAGAACAAGAACTATTTGAGGATTTAGAGGCGACAAGTGTTAATTGCTGGCCAAGTGTAAATTTTGATATAGGTGCAATAAATAACTTTTTAAAAATATTTCTTCCAGCAGGTTTTTACTACAAGACGTTTATGTGGCCAAAAAGCTTTTGGTATAAAATTTACGAACCTTTTATTAGAAAAGCTGCTGGTTTGGGAACTGCTTCAATTAGACATGATAAAGAAAGATATGAGCACAAATATGAATATTGTGATTTACTAGTTACTGGCTCAGGTCCATCTGGATTAGCTAGCGCGTACGCTGCTGCTAAAAATGGAGCTAGGGTAATTTTAGCTGAGGATAAATCTAGGTTTGGAGGAACTTTATTAACTAGCGATGTAAACATTGGAAATCAATCAGGAAAAGAGTGGGCTGATAGTATTATTTCAGAACTTAAAGAGATGTCTAATGTTACTGTAAAAAATAGATCTCAAGTTTTTGGTTATTACGATCATAATATGCTAGTAATGTCTGAGAGAATAAGCGATCATTTGCCGAGAACAAAAAAATTTCATCCAAAACAAAGACTTTGGTACATCAGAGCCAAAGAGGTTTTAATTTCCTCTGGATCAATTGAAAGACCAATAGTGTTTGGAAATAATGATACACCAGGTGTTATGTTGTCATCTGCAGCGAAAGAATACATGAAAGTTTATGGAGTTTTGGTTGGAAAAAATCCTCTTATATTTACTAATAATGATAGTGGTTATGAAACAGCTATTGAGTTTAAAAAAAATGGAATTGATCCAACAATTTTAGATACAAGAAAAAATCCTAAATCTGAAATTATTGATGAGGCAACAAATTTAGGCATAAACATAAAATATTCATATGTAGTTGTGGCTGCAAAAGGTTACAAAAAAGTAAAATCAGCTGACATAGCTGAAATTTCGGATGATAAAGAAAAATTAGGTAATATAGAAAATATTAAATGTGATTGTATTTGTGTGTCTGGTTTCTGGACACCTACAATTCATTTAGCCTCACAATCAGGAAATAAAACTAAATTTAATGAAGACATTGATGCATTTGTTCCAGGATTATCAAAGCAAAATGAAAAGACATTAGGTGCTGCAAATGGGATCTTCACTTTAAATGAAACTTTAAAAAGTTCTTTTGAGACAGGCTATAAGATATCAAAAAAGATTACTAATAAAGATAACAAAGTTTCATTTCCAAATGTGATTGAAAAAGAATCAACTGTCCATGACAAATTTTGGTGTGTACCTTTACCCAAAGGTAAAAATTATAAACGGTTTCTTGATTTCCAAAATGATGTTGCAGTTTCAGATATAGAAATAGCTCTTAAAGAAGGCTATCGTTCAATTGAGCATGTTAAAAGATATACCACTCTTGGAATGGCTACAGATCAAGGTAAAACAAGCAACCTGAATGGATTACAATTAGTTTCAAAAATAGAAAATAAAGTTGTGCCAGCAGTTGGACACACAACTTTTAGACCACCTTATTCACCAGTTTCGATTGGTGCTATTGTTGGGAGAGAAGTTGGCAAACATTCTAAACCTACTAGAAAATCTCCTATGCATTCATGGCATGAAAAAAATAATGCAGTTTTTGTTGATGCTGGTGTGTGGCTAAGACCAAGGTATTATAAACGAGGTAATGAAAATTTATTTGAGGCATCAAAAAGAGAGGCGAAAAATGTAAGAACTAATGTTGGAGTTTGCGATGTAACCACTTTAGGAAAAATTGATATTAAGGGACCCGATGCAACAGAATTACTTAATAGAGTTTACACTAATGCATGGTCAAAATTGCCAGTTGGTAAAGCTAGGTATGGAGTAATGTTAAGAGAAGATGGAATTGTTATGGATGATGGAACAACTACAAGAATTTCAGATAATCATTACCATATGACTACTACTACTGCGCAAGCGGCGAATATTCTTTCACATTTAGAATATTACTTACAATTAGTTTGGCCAGAGTTAAATGTTAATGTAGTTTCGACGACAGAACAATGGGCAGGCGCTGCTATCGCAGGCCCTAAATCAAGAAACTTATTACAAAAATTATTTCCCAATTCAAATGTTTCAAATGATGGACTACCTTTTATGGGATATATGGAGGCAGATTTATTTGGAGTAAAAGCAAGAATTTTTAGAATTTCTTTTTCAGGTGAGCTTGCATATGAGGTAAACGTTGAGTCAGATAATGGAAATTTTATGTGGGAAAAAATTATTGAATATGGTGAAGAATTTGAGATACAGCCTTATGGCACAGAGGCATTATCAACTCTAAGAATAGAAATGGGCCATGTTGCCGGTTCAGAACTTGATGGCAGAACAATACCTTATGATAACTCTCTTGAAGGATTATTGAGCAAAAAGAAAGATTTTATAGGTAAAAGATCTTTGAGCAGAAAAGCATTTACTGCAGACGATAGACAAAAAGTGGTTGGCGTAGTTCCTTTAGATAAAAAAACAAGTATTCCAGAAGGATCTCATTTAGTTAAAGACTCGAAGGCACCATTGCCAAATCCAAAATTAGGTTATATTTCTGCCTCATGTTGGAGTGTCGAGTATGATAACCCATTTTCATTAGCAATTCTTAAAGATGGAAAAAATATGATTGGACAAA
>CABXYU010000020.1 GCA_902516625.1 uncultured Pelagibacteraceae bacterium
TGCCAAACAAATTCCATTTGCTGGTAATTTAACCACCTCATCAAAATTAAATGCTGGTGAATTAAAATTATTATTCTTATTTTTATAAATAAAATGGTTTAATCCTTCATTATTAATCGTAATCTCATTTGCTATTCCAATATGAGATTTTTGTGCTTTTTTAACTTCTCCCCCAGCCGCAGTTACAGCCACTTGCATTCCCCAACAAATCGCTAAAATATTTTTAACTTGTTTTTGGCATTCTCTCATAAATTCGATTTGTCTTTTTATCTCTGGTGTATTGTTATAAATATTCAAGCTACTCCCGCCCCAAATTAACCCATCAAATTCTGGAAGCTTTTCTATTATCAATTCTAGATTTTGATCTGAAGATGGGTTTGCAATTTCAAACTTAAAATTTTTACTCAAATTATCTAAACTATCTTTTAGACTTTCTGTATGTGTTTGGATACCTTCTGTTAAAAAACTTTGATTTTCCTCTTTTGGGTTTCCCTCAACAATTAAAATTTTTAAATCTTTCATTTCAAAACAGCTTTCCAGACATACTGTGTTTGTACATAGTTTTCATATCTTCAATCTTCAATCTTTTTGGATTACCGTTTGTTGATGGATCCTCAAAGGCCATTTTTGATAAACGATCAATTTGTAATTCCTTTTCATTTATCACACTAGATAATTTATGTGGAATTTCAAACTCTTCTCTCAAATCTAAAATCCATTTTAAAAAACCATCAAAAGTCTTATCTTTTAATTCAAGATATTCTGAAATCTTCGTAATTTTATTATCAATTACTTCTCTATTGAAAGTTATAACATATGGCATGAAAATTGCATTAGATAGGCCATGATGAATGTTATTCAACGCATTTACTGGGTGGCTTAAGGAGTGAATTGCACCTAAACCTTTTTGAAATGCAGTAGAGCCCATGCTCGCTGCTGTGAGCATATTCATCCTTGCCTCTAAGTTTGATCCATTTTTATATGCCTCTGGTAACCATTTAGAAATTAATTTCATACCCTCCAAAGCTATTCCGTCAGCCATTGGATGATATCCTGGAGCACAGAAAGCTTCTAAATTATGCGCTAATGCGTCCATGCCTGTTGCGGCTGTCATTTTTTTGGGCAAGTCTTTTGTTAAAACTGGATCAAGAATAACTATGGATGGTAAAAATTTTGGATGGAATATAATTTTTTTGACTCCTAACTTTTCATCTAAGATAACAGACGCTCTCCCTGTTTCAGAACCTGTTCCAGCCGTGGTGGGTACTGCTATAATGGAAGCAATCTTATTTGTGTCAGCTTTGGTCCAATTATCCCCAAGATCCTCAAAATCCCATAATGATAAAGTTTGACCAATCATGAATGCAATTGCCTTTCCTACATCAAGACCACTTCCGCCTCCAAAAGCAATCACTCCGTCACAATTTTTTTGTTTATAATGTTTTACTCCATCACTTACATTTCTACCTGTTGGATTGCTAATTACGTCATCAAATAGTTCAACTAATAAATTATTTCTTTTTAAATGTGATAACGTATTTTTTACAATAGCTGATTGTCCTAATCCTTTATCAGTCACCAATAAAGGTTTTTTAATATTCAAATCTTTACACGCTAAGCTTAAATCTCTAATTCTATTTTCACCTACCCAAATAGACGTGGGATAATTCCAATTAGACTTTAACATTTGTTAATAATATCTAATTTTAAACAACTTGATATTCAAAATTCTGTGTTGTTTCGTTTATTTGTAGAAGTTTTGCGCCATTTTTACTATGAAAATTTGTAGCCATCTCTGTTAACGGAGACAAAGTAACTAATCTATTAAGATGATTTGATTTTTTTATCTTTTTAAAAACTTCTTTAACAATCAGTTTTCCTCCACCTTTTTTCTTTGACCAAACTGTATATGCGATAGCTATTTTCCCAACTTTTTGATCTCTTTGGGCGCTTTGCAGAAATGCATCATGACTAAATTTATCTAATTCCTCGACATTTCTAGGAACTTTGTTTGTATAAGCAAAGCACATAACTGCGTGAATTTCTTTTTTATATTTTACCCCATAGATCTTTCTCCCATAGCTTCGCCTGAAAATATTATCTAATTCTGGTCTCACTGGATCCTCTTCAGTTTTGCATTCTTTAAGCTCAACCAATTCTGCGCCTTTTATCCAATCAAAAAAATCAATAATATTTTTATTAATGATTTGTTTATTTTTTCTTATTCTTGCTTTTATTCTTGGCTTAAGCGTCCTTTTCATAACTTGTTTCATTTTTTTATTAAAAATATAGTAGAGCTGTAATAATACCTAAAAATAATAACAAAATTACAATTGCAATTATATTTATCTTTATATTAAATTTTGATTGCATTTTGTCGTTAATTTTTTCCCAAAAAATCACAATCAATAAAATAATTACTGCTGGAATGATAAATTTAATCATATTCTTTATTTTGAATTATTATCATTGACATAAACTGAAACACCTCTCGTATTTATATCAATATCAAACTTTTTGTGTAAAGGTGGAAAAGCTCTTTGGGAACAATCTAATCTGTCACATGTCCTGCAAGATACCCCTATAGGTATTTCTGTTTTTTTATCTGAAATATCTAAATTTTCAGTATATACAAATTCTTTTGCATATTTTGCCTCACAGCCTAATCCAATTGATAAAATACTCTTTGATTGGCCATATCTTCCGACTCCTTTTTCAACTGTTTTTGCAATACAAACATATTTTTCTCCATTAGTCATTTTACTTACAGCTGCTTGAATTACCCCAGGTCTTGTAAAAGCAGAATAAACATTCCATCTTGGACATGCACCACCATATCTAGGTATTTCTATTCCAGATAAAGAGAATCTTTTTGAAATATTTCCAGCCATGTCGACTCTTAAAAAATGAAAAGGAATACCTGGCAAATTTGGATCTTGTAAACATGTTACTCTATGTGCCACTTGCTCAAAAGATGTTGCAAATGTATTTTGTAATAATTGAAGATCATATTTCAATTTTTTACATTCGTTGTGAAAAAGTTTGTAAGGCATAAGAATTGCTGCTCCACAATAATTTAATAATGCAACTTGTGTTAATCTTTTAGATTCCTCTGATGGAAATTGAAATTTAGAAAGATAGTAATCAATTATATCAATTCCACCCTCTTGAGCTATTTGTGCAGCAGCGTGTAATTTTTTTGTTTCTAAAGAATTATAATCACTTAGTAAAAGTTCTTTACTTTTTTTATTAAAAACTTTTGAAAATGGTTTGGTTTCTTCTGGAATTATATCTTTTACTGTAATATTGTATTCTTTTTTTAAAAAATCGCACAGAGCAATATATCTTGTTCTATTATTTTTTTGAACTTTATCGAAAATATCATTTGCAAATTCTTCAAGTTTTGGAAAATAATTTTTATTTTCTTGCAAAAAATCAGATATTACTTCTCCTGGAAAAGATGTTTTTCTGCTGTCAATTATTTTTCCTGAAATATTTTCTACCTTACTAACAATTTCATGATCTTTTTGTCTAAAATTATCACCAAGTTTTATCAAGGCTTTTGCAATTTTGGGGTTCGTATTTACTAAGTCTTTTACTTCAGGTCCTAATATGTCTAAGTCATCAAATAATTGATCGTCTAAAAGATCAGAAATATCATTTTCTAAATTAATATCACTTTTACTCGTTAAGTCTGATAGATCTACTCTAAGCTCTTTACTAATCTTGATTAATAAATCACCATCAATTTTACGTTTACTAGATTCAATTAAATTTAAATAACTTGGTGATATATTTAATTGTTCTGCAAATTTATTTGCTTGTAGTCCTAATTGACGTCTAAAGGCTTTTATTTTCGGACCAATTTTAAGATCTAATTTTTTTAAATTTTTTCCTTTTGAAAATTTTGAAATTGCTATTTTAGAATTATTTAAATCAATATCATGATCATTTTTTAAATCTGACAATTCAATTCTTAATTCTTGGCAAATTTTAACTAGTAACTCTCCATCGATACCTCTTTTGCCACTTTCAATAAGATTTAAATAACTAGGAGAAATATTTAATTGTTCAGCTAATTTTTTTGCTTGAAGACCAAGTTTTTTTCTAAAAACCCTTAATTTTTCACCAATTTTTTTGTTTAATTGCATAGTTTTGTAAATTTTGTAAATTTTAATTTACAAAAAATTAACTCAATTTACAAGTAAAATAGCTGTTTTTTGTAGATTTTGTAAATCTTGTAAATTATAAGCTTTTTATGGACAAAAAATTTATAGACTTAGAAAATGAGGCTCAAATCATAAAGCACGAAGACCTTGCTAAACATAATAGCAGAGGTATCTATATGAGAGATGATCACTGTGATTGGGGTTCAAGTGGAATGAAAGATCTGGTTGAGACCCTAAACGACTCTAACTAATTCTTTTCGGACTACTTTTTTAATTCATTTTTTAATAACATTATAATCTCACAGGATATCACATAATGAGTGCAGAAAACATTTCATACGACTTAAAAAGATTTGCAGGTATAAAAAGAGATTACACTCCAGAGGAAGTTGAGAGACTAAGAGGATCTATAAAAATAGAGTATTCACTTTGTAAAAAACAATCGACTAAATTGTGGAGATTATTAAATACAGAAAGTTATGTTAATACATTAGGATCACTTTCAGGAAATCATGCTGTTCAACATGCAAAAGCTGGTTTAAAAGCAATTTATTTGAGTGGTTGGCAAGTTGCGGCAGATGCTAATAGTGCAGGAGAAATGTATCCTGATCAATCCTTGTATCCTTACGATAGTGCGCCGAAACTTGTTGAGTCAATGAATAATGCATTGCTTAGAGCAGATCAAATTCAACATATGGAACTTAAAGATGGTGATATGAGTAATGATAAAAAGATAGATTATATGTTACCAATTATTGCAGATGGTGAGGCGGGATTTGGGGGTCCGTTAAATGTATTTGAACTTGCAAAAAAATTTATTAAAGCCGGTGCAGCTGGCGTTCACTTTGAAGATCAGCTAGCAAGTGAAAAAAAATGTGGTCACATGGGTGGTAAAGTTTTAGTTCCAACAGGAACAATGATTAAAAATCTAAAAGCTGCTAGACTAGCTGCAGACATTGCTGATGTGCCTTTAATTATTTTAGCAAGAACTGATGCAAATGCAGCAAAATTAATTACAAATGATCATGATGAAAATGATAAGCCCTTTATGACGGGTGAAAGATCTCCAGAAGGTTTTTATTATGTAAAAGCAGGAATTAATCAAGCAATTTCAAGAGGATTAGCATACGCTCCATATTCAGATCTAATATGGTGTGAAACTGCAACTCCAAATCTTGAGGAGGCTAAAAAATTTGCTAATGCTATACATGAAAAATTTCCAGGAAAACTTTTAGCTTACAATTGTTCACCATCATTTAATTGGAAAAAACATTTATCAGACTCTGAAATTGCTTCTTTTCAACAAGAAATCAGTAAAATGGGTTACAAGTTTCAATTTATTACTCTGGCTGGGTTTCATACACAAAATATAGCAGTATTTGAATTAGCAGAAAAATATAAAAAAGAAGGCATGACTGCTTATTCAAAAATACAACAACAAGAATTTGCTCGTGAAAAAGATGGTTACACTAGTGTTAAACATCAAAGAGAAGTTGGTACTTCTTACTTTGATGCAGTCTCAAACACAATTAGTAGCGGTAAAAGTTCAACTACTGCAATGACGGGTTCCACTGAGTCAGAGCAATTTTAAAAAGCAATCCTCTTGTATTAATAGTAATCACCTGATCCCATAAAGGCTCAGGTGATTAAGCTTTAATATTATATCCTTTTTTCAATAATTTTGAAACAGACATAACGCATATCACTAAAAATGACATCATAGATCCTATGCTAATCCAAATATTAAAATCAGATATTCCATAAAATGAAAATCTTAAACTATCAATTAAATAAACTACTGGATTAAAATAAGAGATAGTTTGCCAGAATGGTGGCAACATATCCAAGCTATATAAACTACCTCCCAAAAATACCATTGGTGTGATAACTAGTGATGGAATTATAGACATTTGTTCGAAGTCTTTACTGACAACACCAATTAAAAAACCAAACAATGCAAAAGTAAAAGAAACTAAAACTAATAAAAATATCATTAACATTGGATATTTAACAGTCACATCAGCAAAAAACGTAGCAGTGAAATAAATCACAGCACCAACGATTAAAGTTTTGGTAGCTCCTGCCCCAACAAAAGCTAAAACTGTTTCAAGAGTTGAAATAGGTGCTGCTAAAATCTCGTTAATAGTACCATTAAATTTTGGAAAAAATATTCCAAAAGAAGTGTTACTTATAGATTGAGTGAGCAATGTTAGCATTAATAAACCTGGAACGATATATGAGCCATAACTTACGCCATCAATTTTTTGAATATACCCACCAATCACTGAGCCAAAAACAACAAAATATAAAGATGTAGATATAACTGGTGAAAGAATAGACTGACCCACAGTTCTAAGGAATCTATTCATCTCATGAACATATATAGCTTTAAAACCGTAATAATTATATTTCATTATTCTCCTTTACTAAATTTACAAAAATTTTCTCCAGATTACTTTGTTCTGTTTTTAGATCTCTTAATTTTAAGCCAGTATCTTTTAAGTCTTGCAGTAAGTTTGTTATACCTGTTTGTTTTTCTTTAAGACTGTATGTGTAATTTAAATACATTTTATTATCTCCAATATCTAAATTATATTTTTCTAATGATTTTGGTATTTCATCTATTTTTTCTTGTAATTCAATTGTAAGTGTTTTTTGACCCATTTTTTTTAATAATTCTTTTTTTTCTTCGACAAGTATAATTTCACCCTGATTAATAACACCAATCCTATCTGCTATTGCTTCAGCCTCTTCAATATAATGAGTTGTTAAAATAATCGTCACTCCTGTTTTTCTTAAGGAGTCTACTACTTTCCACATTTCTTTTCTTAATTCAACATCTACTCCGGCTGTTGGCTCATCTAAAAATAATATTTTTGGCTCATGAGATAAGGCTTTAGCAATTAAAACTCTTCTTTTCATCCCACCAGATAATTGTCTTAATCTTTCATCTTTTTTTTCCCATAGGCTCAAATCTTTTAAAATTTTTTCTATATGTTCTGGTTTAGGAGATTTTCCATACAAACCTCTGGAATATGAAACGGTGTCAAAAACTGTTTCAAAATTTTCTAAATTTAATTCTTGGGGAACCATTCCTATTCTAGATCTAGTTTCACGATAATCTTTAATTATATCAAAGCTGTCAATAGTAACAGTGCCGGATGAGGGGGTTACGATACCACAAATTATATTAATTAAAGTCGTCTTTCCCGCACCATTTGGTCCAAGCATTGCAAGAATTTCACCTTGTCTTACTTTCAGGCTTATTTTTTTAAGTGCATCAAAACCATTGTCATAAACTTTTGAAAGGTCGTTAATTATTATTTGGTTATCTGTCATCGAAACAGATTTATATCTATTAATTGCTTTAATACAATCGAGTAATATTAAAATTTTCTAGCTTTAAAAACTACTAATGGTAAAAACGTTGCAATTACAAAAGACAAAAATAATAATGATTTTAATACAAAGGGTCCAAACAGTTCTTTAGGCATCAAGACTCCAACTAGTATACTTTTTGAAAAATCTGGAGCAGGAAACATTAAAAAACCACCAAATAGCCCAATTAAAATTGAGACATATGCAGTTTTTTCATTTATGTGCTTATTATAAAAGCTGCAAAAAATAGTTAATACAAAAGCACAGCAAAATAAATCTGCTAAAAGAAATAAATATAATATATCAAATCCTTTTGACGCAACAATAAAAGAAATTAAAGATAGAAATAGAATCACATATTTTGAAAATGTTAAATAATCTGTTTTATTGTTAAAATTAAATGTAGCTTTACCATCTACTATGATTAAACTTGATATTGCATTTATCAAGGTATCTACGGTTGATATAGTGAGAGCTAAGCCAAGTATTATTATTATTAATGACAGTAAAGTAGTTTGCTCTTTAAGCAGTAATGAAAAAAAACCAAGATCAGGTCTAATTGTTGGATCTATTGAGAAAGCAACCATTCCTGTAAATCCCATATAAAATACAATTGGTATAATTATAAAGAAGGAAATTATCAAACTTTTTTTTAATGTTTCAAAATTTTTTGCAGCATATACACGTTGCCAATTTCCTTGATGAAATAAGTTAGTTGCAGCAACTGCAATAAAAAATGTTAAACCAGCTGTATAACTTGGAAGATAAGAGCCACTTAATAGATGAGGATTTTTCTCTTTAATAAAATTAAAAGAAAACTGAGAACCATTGAAAGAATATATGTAAATAATAGAGATTAATAATAGAATTCCAATTACAATCATTTGAATGTTATCTGTAAATATTGAGGCTTTTAAGCCACCATATAAAGTATATGCTAATGTAAAGATTAATACGATTAAAGCAGTTATCCATAGTTCTGTGCCTGATATATAGTTTATTAGAACTGCTACTGCAGTTATCTCTGCACACAAGAAAATAAACATATAAAAAATAGTCATTAAGAGGATAAGTTTAAACAAACTTTTATTAAATTTTTTTCTCATAAATTCAATTAGAGAAGATCCTTTTGGAAATTCCTTCCTTATTTTTTTTCCTAAAAATATTAAAAAAAACATTGGAAATGCTGTTCCTAATGAATATCCAATAATTGATCCAACTCCACCCCATGTTGCTGCAGAAGCAGGTCCAAATAAAATCCATGCACCTAGCGCAGACGCAGATAAACTTGTAGTTAAAGAAAAAACACCAATGTTTCTATTGGCTGTTAAATAATCATTTAATCCTTGATATTTTTTTGAATGATAAAGGCCCAAAATTGCAAATATTAAACTAATAGCGATTATTAATGTTAGCGATGTATATTGACTTATAAAGTATGTTTTACTCATTTTTCTCCCTTTCTGAATTACCGGACAGGTTCATAGGGTTTAATCTCAGTCTATTACGACACCCCTAAAAGCTTTACTTATACTTTATTATCCATAATTTCAACCATGCATTTGGTTGCATATTCTCGCCACTCAGATGAATTTTTACCTTTAAGACTATTTAAATGATTTTTATTATTTTGAATATCATTTTTATGTTTAATTTTATCTTTTTCATTCAAATTTTTTTCTATATTATCTAAGTTTAATTCCATAGCATTAATCCATTGATTTCCAAGTTCAACACACTTTTTATCATCTTTTTCATCACAAATTTGTTTAAAAAAATTAAAAATAATATCGTCAGTTTTGACTGGTTTATTCATTTTTAATGATTATTTTTTGAAACAGTTATTTACTAAAATTGCCATTAGTATCCAAACTACAAATATTTCACCATGAGAGAAATTGTAATCCGCCCCTGCAAAACCAGCAATAATATTTATCGCATAGATTATAATTGTGGAGGCAATTAAACTTAATATTAAATTAATTGAACCAATTATATATCTCATAATTTAAGAATATATAATTTTAGAGCTTATTCAATTAAGAAATAAATTAGAAAATCATTTTTTTTTGATTTTTTCTAATGTTCTAGTAATAAATCTTGGAGTTAAAGTTTTAATGGGGTTAACTGTCGTATCGAGTTTTTCTGGAGGACCTTTAATTTTAAAACTTACACCAAAAACACCTTCTCCAGTTTTTGTGCCAACTAATATTTTTCCTAAAATGGGTATTGATCCTATTGCTTTATTAATTGTAGTTGCTGGCACTAACGTGCCTCTTAAGCTTATCAATTCGCTCTTTTCAATATATCCATCCATTAAAATTGAGATCGCCGGACCTATTGCATAAATCTCATCAATAGTCATGAGATTTTTTTTGGTTTTAAATTTCATCTCAAATTCATTAAATCTTATACCTTCGCCCGAAAGAATATCTGCTATTCCCTGCAACGAAGCTAAAGTGAGTATTTTGGTAAGAATTGGTAATTCCTTTAATTTAAAATCGTAAATTTTAAGAATAGATCTTGTATCATTATTTTCATTTATAGAGCTAAAATCTAAAATTCCTTCCTCAAACCCTTTAATAAATTTATATCTATTTATTATCGGTTCTGCATTTTCAATAAATAAAGT
>CABXYU010000021.1 GCA_902516625.1 uncultured Pelagibacteraceae bacterium
AATGGCAGTAAAAGATTTATTTTGTACAAAAGATGTTAAAACAACTGCTGGTAGTAAAATTTTAAATAATTTTGTACCAACATATGAATCAACAGTAACCGACAATATTTGGAAAGAAGGTTCAATACTCTTAGGTAAATTAAATTGTGATGAATTTGCTATGGGTTCATCAAATGAAACTAGTTTTTATGGTAACGTGCAAAATCCAATTGATAAAGACTTAGTTCCAGGTGGTTCGTCAGGTGGGTCTGCTTCAGCAGTGGCAGGACAATTAACACCGATTACTATTGGAACTGATACTGGTGGGTCAATAAGGCAACCTGCTTCTTTTACTGGAACAGTTGGATTAAAACCTACTTACGGAAGTTGCTCACGCTATGGAATTGTTGCTTTTGCATCATCTTTAGATCAAGCAGGACCAATGGCTCAAAATGTTAAAGACTGTGCTTTGTTACAAGAAGTAATAAGCTCTTATGATTCAAAAGACTCTACCTCAATAGATTTTAAAAGAAATCAATACAGCAAAGAACTTACTAATAATATAAAAGGAAAAAAAATTGGGATACCAAAAGAATATAGAGTTGATGGAATGCCAAAAGAAATTGAAGATCTTTGGCAAAAAGGAATACAGTATGTCAAAGATTGTGGAGCTGAGACAATTGATATTTCTCTTCCACATACAAGTTATGCTTTACCGACTTATTATATCGTAGCTCCTGCTGAGGCATCTTCAAATTTAGCAAGATACGATGGTGTTAAATACGGATTTAGAGCTAAAGGTGAAAACTTGATTGATATGTATGAGAAAACTAGATCTGAGGGTTTCGGCGCTGAAGTTCAAAGAAGAATAATGATTGGAACTTATGTTTTATCATCCGGTTATTATGATGCATATTATCTCAAAGCTCAAAAGGTAAGAAAACTTATCAAAAACGATTTTGATGAAGCATATAAAAAAGTTGATGCAATTTTGACACCATCCACACCAAGTTCAGCATTTAAAATAGGCGAAAAAACAAATGATCCGGTTTCTATGTATTTAAATGATATATTTACAGTACCAGTTAATTTAGCTGGTCTTCCAGGAATTTCTATTCCAGCAGGTCACGACTCTCGAGGTTATCCTTTAGGTTTACAAATAATAGGAAAAGCTTTTGATGAACAAAATATTTTGAATATTGCCTATGCAATGGAAGACAAAATAAATTTTAAAAATAAAATTACTGATTGGTGGATAAAATGAGCAAAAAAAACTCAGAATATTTGATTAATCGAAAAGATAATCAATATGAAGTTGTAATTGGTTTAGAAGTTCACGCTCAAGTGCTATCTGAGTCCAAGTTATTTTCTACTTCTGCTACTAAATTTGGAGCTGAACCAAATACTCAAGTAAGTTTAGTCGATGCAGCATTTCCAGGAATGTTACCTGTTATTAATGAATTCTGTGTTAAACAAGCTATTAAAACGGGTATCGGTCTCAATGCAAAAATTAATATACGATCGGTATTTGATAGAAAAAATTATTTTTATGCTGATTTACCTCAAGGATATCAAATTTCACAATTTAAAGATCCAATAGTAGGCGAGGGCAAAGTTATTTTGGATATGCCTAATGGTCAAAAAGAAGTTGGTATAGAAAGATTACATCTAGAACAAGACGCTGGAAAAAGTATTCATGATCTTGACCCACAAAATACTTTTGTAGATTTAAACAGATCAGGGGTAGCTTTAATGGAAATAGTGAGCAAGCCTGATCTAAGATCCCCAGATGAGGTTAATGCTTATATTAAAAAATTAAGATCTATAATGAGATACTTAGGAACTTGTGACGGAAATATGCAAGAAGGCTCTTTAAGAGCTGATGTGAATGTTTCTGTAAGACCAAAAGACTCAAAAGAATTTGGCACTCGATGTGAAATTAAAAATGTTAATTCAATTAAGTTTATGCAAATGGCAATAGAATATGAGGCTAATAGGCAAGTTGATTTAATAGAAGAGGGTAAAACTATTGATCAAGAAACGAGACTTTTTGATACGAAGAAAAATGAGACAAGATCAATGAGATCAAAAGAAGATGCACATGATTACAGATATTTTCCTGACCCTGATTTATTACCTTTGGAGGTTTCAGAAAAATTTATTGAAGAACTTAAAAATGAAATTCCAGAACTCCCAGATGATAAAAAGAAAAGATTTATTGAAGAGTTTAAATTGTCTACTTATGAGGCCAATATTTTAGTGTCTGATATTGATACTGCGAAATACTTTGAAGAAGTTGTAGCTAAAATGGGAAAGAACAAAGATATTAAGTTGGCAGTTAATTGGATTACAGGAGAACTATTTGCTGTTTTAAATAGCAAAGGTTTAGAAATTTCTCAAAGTCCAGTGAGTGCTAAGAATTTTGCCATATTGATAAATCTAATTAAGAATGGAACCATTTCAGGAAAAATAGCAAAAACTGTTTTTGAATTAATGATTGATGGAGATAAAGATCCACAAAAAATTGTTGAGGAAAAAGGATTAAAGCAACAAAGCGATCCAAAAGCTTTGGAGGCTTTAATTGATAAAATAATTAATGATAACAGAGAAAAAGCTATTGAATATAAGCAAGGTAAAGAAAAATTATTTGGTTTTTTTGTTGGTCAAGCAATGAAAGCATCAGCTGGAAAAGCTAATCCTCAATTAATCAATGAGATCCTAAAGAAAAAACTATAGGGTTATGGGTTCAGACCTTAATATCACAAAACATTTACAAGACTATATTTTAAAGAATGGTATGAAATTACATCCAATTCAAAAAGAAATAATAGATTATAACTTATCACTTGGTGACTCAAAAAGAATGCAAATATCTATCTCTCAATGTCAATTTTTACATTTGATTATTAAAGTTTCCAAAATTAATAAAGTCCTAGAGATAGGAACTTTTACAGGTCTAAGTACGTTGTCCATGGCCTTAGCTTTACCAGATGAAGGTAGTATAGTTGCGTTAGATAAAAATGAAGAAACAAATAAAATTGCTCAAAATTTTTTCAAAAAAGCTAATCAAGATCACAAAATTAAAACAATAATTAAACCAGCCTTAGAAAGTTTGATGAGTATTAGAAATAAAAAATTTGATTTAGTCTTTATTGATGCAGACAAATTGAATTACCAAAAATATTATGAAATTTCGTTAGATCTAATGAACAAAGAGGGTTTAGTAATTATTGATAATGTATTATGGCATGGAGAAGTTGTTAACAAAGATATAAATGACAAATATACGAAAAGTATAAGAGATTTGAATAATTTTATCTCAAAGGATACAAGAATTGAAAAGGTAATGGTACCTTTTGGTGATGGAATGACTGTATGTAGGAAGCTTTAATGTTCACCGTATTTGGTTTTTATAAATTTCAAAAAATTAATGATTTAAAAAAAAATCAAAAAATATTGATTGATCTTTTAGTCAATAAAAACATAAATGGGTCAATTATCATATCCAAAGAGGGTTTAAATGGATCGATTTCTGGAATAAATAAAGACATTAAGACTACAATTATAAGATTAAAGAAAATTTTGAATATTAAAGAATTTGATAGTTTCAATACTTCTATAAGTAAATTTAAACCTTTTCATAAACCTAAAGTGAAAATAAAAAAAGAAGTTGTTCCAATGGATCTTAAAATGCTGAATAGGATCAAAAAAAAAAATACTCATATTGATCCAACAAAATGGAATAAATTAATTAAAAAAAAAGAAACTCTTTTACTAGATGCAAGAAAACCTTTTGAACATAAAGTTGGATCTTTTAAAAAATCTGTGAATCCAAATATAGGTAACTTTAGAGATTTCCCAAAATATTTAAAAAAATTAAAAAAAAATCAGCCAATAGCAATGTTTTGCACCGGTGGTATTAGATGTGAAAAAGCCTCTGTGTATCTAGAAAAAAAAGGTTTTAAAAATATCTATCAATTGAAGGGCGGAATTCTAAATTACTTAAAGAAAATTAAACAAAAAAACAGTTTATGGAACGGTGAATGTTTTGTATTTGACAACAGAGTCAGTTTAAAACATGGACTAGTACAGGGAACTTATTCAATCTGTGGTGGATGTAGACAACCAATTTCAATTAAAGATAAAAAATCTAGAAAATACGAGGAGGGTGTAACTTGTCCTAATTGCTTTGATAAACTCTCAAAAAACCAAAAATCTCGTTTTAGAATGAGGCAAAGTCAGATATATAAGGCAAAGCTATCAGGGAAAAAATATAATTTTCAAAAAGAATTTAACTAAGGACTCATTTGTCACAATCTTTCAAATTAACTAAAGATCCAATATGGTTTTTGTTGAGAAAAGTTACTATTCCAGCCAGTGTTGGATCATTATTTCAAACCTTTTACAATCTGGTAGACACATGGTTCGCAGGAAGAATATCTGCTGAAGCAATAGCAGCGATCGCAAAATCTTTTCCAATTTATTTTACTATTATTGCAATAGGTGTTGGGTTAACTGCTGGAACTAATACTTTAATAGGTAATAATTTAGGTGCTAACAATAAGAAGAAGGCATCGCTATTTGTTGCGCAATCAATTATTTTTGCAATCTTTTTATCCATACTAGTTACTTTTTTTGGTTTGAATGTTTCAGATTTTTTACTTTCCCTTATGGGATCAGACCAAGAGGCAACTGTATTAACTAGAAAATATCTAGATGTAATTTTTTATGGAACTATAATTGTTTTAATACAAATTTCCTTAAATGGAACACTAAATGCACAAGGGGATACAAAAAGTTACAGAAACGTTTTAATTTTTAGTTTCTTTTTAAATATTATTTTAAATCCATTATTTATTTTTGGTTATGGTTTTATTCCAGCATTTGGTATAGCTGGACTTGCAATAGCCACAGTAGTTGCACAGTTTATTGGTCTTTTGTATTTGGCATATAAAGTTTATTGCTGTGAATTAAAACAATATCTTAGACCTGAGTGTTTTATTCCAAAGTTTGATCTTCTAGGAGAACTTTTGTATCAGACAATTCCTGTCATGTTTAGCATGCTGTTGATTGGTGTAGGTTTGTTCAACATCCTTTACTTCATTGGTCAATTTGGAGACTTGGCTACTGCTGGTTATGGTGCTGCTTTAAGAATTGAACAAGTTTTTTTACTTCCTGTGATTGGATTAAATACTGCAGTATTATCAATTGGTGGACAAAATTTTGGTGCAAAAAATTACGATAGATTAAGAGAATTATATAGAAAAGCTCTTTTGTTTGGATCATCCTTTATGATCTGTGCAGGTATAATAATTTTTTTAGGTGCAGATTTTTTAGTTTCTTTATTTACGGACAACATCGAGGCTATTAAGCATGGTGCAATATACCTAAAGGTTGCAGCATTAATCGGTCCAATTTATCCTGTCTTTTTCATAACCACTGCCGTATTCCAAGCAGTCAAAAAACCATTGTATAGTCTTTATTTAAGCATTCTAAGATTAACAGCCCTTCCATTTTTAAGTTTATGGTATGTAATTAATATTAAAGGAGGAGATTACGAGGATATTTTTTATACAATTTTAGTAACAAATTGGATAATGGGAATTGCAGTTTTAATGTTTATTGGGTATTTTTTGAATAATGTTTTCAAACAAAATAAAAGTCTTTTTACTTACTAGTATTTGTCTAATATTTTTCTTTGTCTCATACCTTGATGTAAAATCAAATGAAATAAAGGTTGTAGATGGAGATACTATTCATTTAAACAATGAAAAAATTCGTTTTAGTGGCATTGATACTCCTGAAATTAATCAAATTTGTAATAAGAATGATGAAATAATTAAATGTGGGGTCCAAGCAAAACAATTACTTATTAATAAGATAGATAAAAATAAAGTAAAATGTGTGAAGGAGGGTGTAGATAAATATAAGAGAATTTTAGCTGAATGTTTTGTAAACAATCAAAGTCTATCTAAATATCTTGTTCGAGAGGGTTATGCTTTTGCTTACAGGAAATATTCGAAAAAATTTATTCCAGATGAGGATTATGCCAAAAAAAATAAAAAAGGTATGTGGGTAATGACTTTTGAATATCCTTGGGACTATAGAAGAAAAAATTAATCTTTTTGTAATTTTTTTTCTAATTTTCTTACAAGATAAGAAACAATTAATATTAAGACTAAATATTCTAGAATTAAAAATGTATATATTTCCAGTGGCCGATAAGTCGTCACGACTAATTCGTTTGCTTTTCTTGTTAAATCTCCAATACCAATTATCGATACAAGAGAGGACATTTTAAGCACATATACAAATTGATTACCAATAGCTGGTAAAATATTCTTTATTGCTTGAGGTAGAATTACTAATCTTAATTTTCTAAAAAAACTTAGTCCTAAAGAGCTTCCAGCTTCCCATTGTGATTTTTTGATTGAGTTAATACCTGCTCTAAATATTTCTGCTTGGAAAGCACTTTCGCTTATTGATAAAGCTATAATACCAGAAACGAATGGGCTAAAACTTATACCCGTCATAATTGGAAGACCATAATAAATCCATAAAATTAGTACTAGTAAAGGAATTGCTCTTACAATCTCAACATAGCCAATATTGAGGTAAGTTAAGAATTTATTTTTAGCCATTGATGGAATAGCAACTAAAAGACCAAGAATAATTGAAATAAAAATTGAGACTATACTAATATAAATAGTAGTTGTTAAACCACTTAACAAAAACTTCAAATTAGTTAATCCCTCCATATTGTTAGGAAATAAAATCAACCAATTAAGTTCATTTTTACCACATGAAGTTAAAGGTAAAATTAAAAGTAAAAAAAATAGTTTTTTCACTCTTAAAGTTATAAAGAATTAAAAATTAATTACTAATTGATTATAAACTTTTTAGATTATATTTAGCTAATAACTTGGTAAAGAAGCCTGAGGATTTTTTATCTTTAATCCATTTATTTACATAATCATTCCACTTAGTATCACCTTTTGGCACCATCATTGCTAAAAACGCAGGATTTTTTCCACCATCTGGAACGATTGCTAACTGAGGATATTTAATAACCAATTTATTTGCCTCTGTTGAACTTGTAATATTACCATCAGCTCTACCAGCCAAGACTTCTTGAAAGTCTCTTGCAGGTGCTTCAACTGAATTTAATTTTGATTTTGGAAAAAATTCTTTCGCTTTTTCTTCTTGAGATGTACCAAGTGTAGTTGCAATTGTTACATTTGAATCATTAAGTGAGTCCCAAGTTGGAAATTTTTTTAAGTTTTTTTTAAGAACTAAAGGCACAGTAGCATATTTGTAATAGGTATTAGTAAAACCAGCTACTTCAGCTCTTTTTGGTGTTTTTGTAACACTTGTTGAGATATCATATCTTGCAGATGTTATTCCAGAAACTATAGTTTTCCACTCTGCTGGAACAAATTCAATTTTAACACCCATATCTTTTGCGAGCTCACTCATTACATCAATATCAAAACCTTTATATTTGTTAGTTGCAGGATCTTTCACCGTCATAGGATCCCAATCTCCAGTTGTTCCAACCTTTAGAACACCTGTAGATAGAATTTTGTCCAAATTGGACTCTGCGTTTAAACTAAAGGGTAAAAAAGTAAAAAGTGCTATAAGAAATATTTTTTTCATATATCTTTTATACTTATATAAAAATTAAATGTGACTATAATCTTGACGCACTATCATTCATCCATGAGAATAAATGTTGCGAAAATGAGCGTCTAACAAAAAGATTTACTTCATTTTGGTTCTGATTGTGAATAATTACATCAATTTTAGCGAGAATCGTCTGAGTAACAGATCCTTTTTTGTTTCTAAAATCATTGAAATTAAAAGGTGATCCAGTTTCAAATAAATCAAAAATTTTATCACCTTTAATACTTATTAAAACAAATTGATCAGTGACATCTGTTACAGCACCTACATTAGTTTTAGATATGTTTTTGTTAAGCAAATTTTCAATTTCATAGTCATTGTTTTCAAAGTTTAAGTTTTCATTGGAGAATATCATCCATTCATCTGGGCTTAGCCAAAGCGCTGTTAATTTATCGCTGCTTGATGATGTATTAGCTTCTGTAGGTAATAACAAATTTAATGATTTACCAATTGCAGATAAAAATTCTCTTTTCTTACCTCTTATAATTAATTTCATAACAGGTTTAATTTCTTTCAGCTGTAAACCTGAATAAGATTTATCTTCAGTTATTACATTATTATAATTAAGCATTTAATCTTTTATTTTCCTTGTCTAAAAAAACTGGATCTGCAACAGTCACATTTATCTTTTTATTTTCCATAGGGATAATCAATTTTTGACCCATCATATTTTTCCCACCTCGCACGACTCCAAGGGCAATGGATTTTTTTAAGTTTGGACTGTAATAGCTTGAAGTCACATGACCTAACATTTCAATTGGTGATTTTTTAATATCGGCCACAATTTGCGCACCTTCCTCTAAAACTTCGTCTGGATTTTCTGTAAGAAGACCAACTAACTGCTTTCTGTCCTCTTTTATTGTGTCAGATCTATATAAAGATCTTTTTCCTATAAAATCATATTTCTTTTTACTTACTATCCAGTCCATCTGTAAATCTATTGGTGTCATAGTTGCATCAGTGTCTTGTCCAACAATAATAAACCCTTTTTCAGCTCTTAATAAATGCATTGTCTCTGTGCCATATGGAGTAATATTAAATTCTTTACCAACTTCCATGCATTTTTCCCATACTGATTTACCATAATTAGCTTGAACATTTATTTCGTAGCTTTGTTCACCGGTAAAACTTATCCTCATTACTCTACATTTAATTTTACCAATTTTTGCATTTTTGAAAGACATATGGGGAAAATTCTCATCTGAAAAATCAAGATCAGGAATTACTTGAGAAACAATCTTTCTACTATTTGGTCCGCAAACACTTACTGTAGCATAGTGGTCTGTTACTGATGTTAAATATACATTTAATTCCGGCCATTCAGTTTGTAAATAATCTTCTAGTTTACCTAAAACAGTTGCAGCCCCACCAGTCGTAGTAGTCATAATATAATGATTTTCCTCTAATCTTGTTGTAACGCCATCATCATAAACCATGCCGTCTTCATTAAGCATTAATCCATACCGACATTTTCCAATAGCTAGTTTTGACCAAGCGTTTGTGTAAACTCTGTTCAAAAATTCTGAGGCATCAGTTCCTTGAATATCAATTTTACCCAGGGTTGATGCATCTAATATACCAGCACTATCTCTTGCTGCTTTACTTTCTCTTTGAACAGCATCGTGCATATTCTCACCATCTTTTGGATAAAACCAAGCTCTTTTCCACTGTCCAACATTTTCAAACTCAGCTTTATTTTTAACATGCCAATCATGAATTGGAGTTTTTCTAAATATATCAAAATATTCACCAACATTTCTTCCTACAATTGTTCCAAATGTAAGAGGTGTATAGGGTGGTCTAAAAGTTGTAGTACCAAGTTCTCCCATTTTAGAACCTGCAGTTTCGGAGATAATTCCCAATGCATGCATATTACCAAGTTTTCCTTGATCAGTTCCCATACCAGTGGTTGTGTATCTTTTCACATGTTC
>CABXYU010000022.1 GCA_902516625.1 uncultured Pelagibacteraceae bacterium
ACAATTCTCTCTCATTTAAAAATTTGAACGATTTAATTAAAGTTTTTAAAAAGTTAGACAAAGATCAAAAAGTTAAAGTTATTATTCTTGAAGGTGCTGGAAAGGGTTTTAGTGCAGGACATAACCTAAATGAGGTTAAAAAATTAAAAACTAAAGATAAATACCAAAAACTCTTTAATCTTTGCTCAAAATTAATGCTTCAAATAGTTGAAGGTAGAAAACCAGTAATTGCAAAAGTTCATGGAGCAGCATATGCTGCTGGCTGTCAATTAGTTGCTAGTTGCGATCTTGCATACAGTACTAATGATGCTCTTTTTGCAACACCTGGAGTAAATATAGGATTATTTTGTAGCACACCAATGGTAGCAGTAAGTAGGAAGATAAATCGAAAACCAATGATGAAAATGCTTTTAACAGGAGATCCAATTAAACCAAGTTATGCAAAAGAAATTGGATTAATAAATGATTTTTTTCCAAAACAAAAATTGAATAGTGAGGTTTTCAAAATTGCAAAAAAAATTGCCTCAAAATCTAATTTAACAATTAAAATTGGTAAACAAGCCTTTTATAAGCAATTAGAAATGCCACTAAAGAAAGCTTATTCATATACTAGTAAAATGATGACACTGAATATGATGTCCTTAGACGCTAAAGAGGGTATCTCGGCTTTTATAGAAAAAAGAAAACCAAAATGGAAAAATAAGTGAAAACTAAAAACATTCTAACTATTATTTTTATATTAGTTGGTCTTTACTTTATTTTTAACTTTAGAGATCATAATTTTAAAAGAGCGATTGATGCATGTGTTGCAGGAAGTCAAAAATTAGAAAAGCCTATGACAATATTAGAGGCCAAAAAATTTTGTGAAGATAAAATCAAAAATAACAAATAAACTTAATGAGTAGTACTAAAGATATTTTATCTAAATTTAAAAGGATTGCACTAGTTGGAGCGAGTAAAAATCTAAAAAAAACATCATCAATTGTAATGAAATGTCTTCAAGATTATGGTTTTAAAGTTTATCCGGTTAATCCGTCGATGAAAGGTGAAAAAATTTTAGGGGAGGAAGTTTTTGGGAGGATTTCAGAAATAAAAGATCAAGTTGAAATTATTGATGTTTTTCGACCATCTAACGAGGCAACAGAAATTGCAAAGGAAGCTGTAAAAGTCGGAGCAAAAGTTTTATGGTTACAGCTTGATATTAAAAATGAGGAAGCTAGAAGAATTGTTGAGGCTAATAATATTATATATATTGAGGACAAGTGTACTAAAATTGAATTTGAAAAATATTTAAACTAATGAAAAAGATTATTTTTTTTATTTTTTTAATTCAATCATCATTACATGCCCAGGGAATTGAAAGAGCATATTTTGCTGGCGGTTGTTTTTGGTGCATGGAGGAGTCTTTTGAAAAACTAGAGGGAGTTTCAGAAGTCATATCAGGATACTCTGGAGGTAAAACTGAAAATCCATCTTATGAGGAAGTGACATATGGAAACACTGGACATCTTGAGGTCATCGAAATTATCTATGATAAAAATAAAGTTACTTTTTTAGAATTACTTGATCATTTTTGGATAAATATTGATCCATTTGATAAATATGGCCAATTTTGCGACAAAGGTTATAGTTATAGGTCTGCAGCATTTTATCAAAACAACGAACAAAAATATTTGATTAAAGAAAGCATTAAAAAACTTGAGAAAAAATTTGGAAAACAAATAGTTACCTATGTAAAAAAATTTGAAAAATTTTATATAGCTGAAACATTTCATCAAGATTATTATCAAATTAAATTTTTAAATTATTTGAGGTATAAAAAAGCATGTGGTCGAGAAAAAACGTTAAATAAAATTTGGAATTAATGAAAAGAATTTTTATTGTTTATGGTCATTATAACGAGAAATCTTTTAATGCTGCAATTAGAGACACTTTTATAAAAAAAGTAGAAGAAATTGGACATAGTGTTGATGTTGTTGATCTTTATAAAGAAAAATTTGACCCAGTTTTTTCGGGAGAGGAACCTGATGAAAAGGTATTAGATCATAGAAAAAGAATAGAAAATTCAGACGCAATAGTATTAATAGCTCCTATATGGAATTTCAGAATGCCAGCTATTGTTGAAGGCTGGATAGATAAAGTTCTTGCTCCTCCATGGGCTTTTAGATTTAAAAAATTGTTTGGAAATTATGGCTATCCTCTTGGAAATTTAAAAGGTAAAAAAGCAGTCGTTTTTTGCACTTACGGATCACCACAATTTGCAGTGAGGACGTTTTTTTTAAACATGCCTACTAAAAGACTTAGAAGAGGGGTATTTAATATATGCGGCATAACGGATGTTATATATAGAAGATACTTTGCTGTACCATTTGTTAAGGATGAAAAAAGAAAAAAATTTTTAGATGACGTTAAAAAAACTGCAATTAATATTTAAGATTTATATTATATCAGCTTTTTTAATTTCAACGTCTCATGCAGAAATATTAAAACCTAGGAGTGATATAAAACCTGCTGAGGTAATTGGAATTCAATTAGCAGGACTTCAAAAAAATGACTATAATTTTAAAGATAGTGGAATAGAACAAACTTGGAATTTTGCACACCCTAACAACAAGAAAGTAACTGGACCTTTAGAAAAATTCAAAAAAATGATTAAAAGTGCCTCATATCAAATGATGATAAATCACCTTAGTCATACAATTACAAAGATTGAAAGTGGAGATAACTGGGTTCAATTTGAGGTGATTATTCTAGATAAAGAGAAAATTTACCATAAATTTAATTGGCAAGTTGAGAAATATTTAACCGAAGGCCCTTTGAAGGACTGTTGGCTTACAACCATGGTATCAAGTCCAATACCTTTAGGTAGTTCAATATGAGAGTAACTTTACAATTTTGTTTCGTTATGAATAAAAATTTAGTAGGAATCGCTTAATGAAATCAAAAAACAAAAGTTGTCGTTGTAGGTGGTGGAGTAGTAGGGGTTAGTGCACTTTATCACTTAGCAAAAAAAGGCTGGTCAGATGTGGTTTTAGTTGAACGAAAAGAATTAACATCAGGATCCACTTGGCATGCTGCAGGATTATTACCACTTTTCAATATGAGTTATTCAGTGGGACAACTTCATAAATATGCTGTAAATCTTTATAAAAAATTAGAAGAAGAAACAGGAAAGAATGTTGGATTTAGTGTTGTATCTAATATTCGTTTAGCAAGCACAAAAGACAGAATGGATGAATATCATCAATATGCTGGAGTTGCTAAAACAATAGGTGTCGATGTTAAATTTTTAACACCCAAACAAGTAAAAGAAATTTGGCCTTTGTGTCATACAGATGATTTAGTTGGAGCTATTCAACATCCAGAAGATGGTTATATTCAACCCGCGGATTTAACACAAGCTCTTGCAACAGGTGCAAGAAATATGGGAGCTGAAATTTATAGAAATACTACTGTGCTTGCAATGAAGCAAACCAAAGATGGATGGATAGTTGAAACTGATAAAGGATCAATTGAGTGCGAACATGTAATATCTTGTTCAGGAAACTTTGCAAGACAAACAGGTGAGATGGTTGGTTTAGATATACCAGTAATACCTGTTGAACATCAATACATTGTAACTGAACCTCATCCAGAAATTCAAAAAAGAAAAAAAGAGGGGCTTCCTGAAATGGGAGTGTTAAGAGATAGTGATAGCAGATGGTACATGAGAGAAGAAGCTGGTGGATTAATTTTAGGTCCTTATGAAGATGGTGCACCTGCTTGTTATGTAGAAGGACCATCAAAAAATTCAGAATATGAATTATTCCAAGAAGATTTAGACAGACTTGCACCACATATTGAAGGTGCGATACATCGTGTACCAGCTTTTGGAGAAGTTGGAGTTAAGAAAGTTTATAATGGAGCAATTTGTTATACTCCAGATGGAAATCCAATAGTTGGTCCAGCGTGGGGTTTAAAAAATTTTTGGATTAATGAAGGACACAGTTTTGGGATAACAGCAGCCGGTGGAGCAGGTTGGCAATTAGCTGAATGGATTGTAGATGGAGAACCAACTATTGATATGCTTGGTGTTGAACCAAGAAGATATGGAAATTATGCGACCAAATCTTATTTGAAAGCAAAAAACGAAGAAGCTTACAGTCATGTATTTATTGTTCATTATCCAGACGAGGAAAGACCAGCTGCAAGGCCTTTGAGAACGGCACCATGTTATGAAAGAATGAAAAAGCTTGGAGCTGTTTTTGGTCAAAAATTTGGATGGGAAAGACCAAATTTTTTTGCAACAGATGGCATGGAACAAAAAGATGATTGGTCATTTAGAAGATCAAAATGGTTTGATGCAATTAAAAAGGAGTGTGAAAATGTAAAAGAAAATGTTGGTCTTTTAGATATGACGGCTTTTGCAAAGTGTAGAATTAAGGGTCCAAAGGCTGAAGAGTTTTTAGACTATTTAGTTGCTAATAAGCTTCCTAAAAAGATTGGCAGAATAAATTTATGTCACGCTCTTAATACTAAGGGAGGTGTTCACTCTGAGTTTACAATTATGAAAGAATCGGAAAATAGTTATTATTTAGTTTCAGCAGGTGCTAACTTAAGATTAGACCATGATTGGATACAAAAATGGATGCCAACTGATGGATCAGTTATTTTTGAAGATCTAACTAATAGTACAGGAGTTCTTGTTGTAGCAGGTCCTAAGTCTAGACAATTAATGCAAAAAGTTTCTAAAGACGATTTTTCTAATGAGAATTTTAAATGGTTGACTGCTAAAAATGTTAATGTGGGTTATGCACCAGTTAATGCAATGCGAGTAAATTTTGTTGGTGAACTTGGTTGGGAATTACATCATCCTATTGAATATCAAAATCATATATTTGATAAACTCATGGAAGCAGGAAAAGATCTTGGTATTAAGCCATTTGGAATAAGAGCTATGAATAGTTTAAGGGTTGAAAAATCTTATAAACTAGTTGGCACTGAATTATCAATTGAATATTCACCTTATGAGTCTGGACTTGATCGGTTTATACATCCTAACAAAGGAAATTTTATTGGTCTAGAAGCTTTAAATAAATGGAGAGAAAAAGGTTTTAACAACAAACTTGTTACACTAGAAGTTCACAATACTGAGGATGCAGACGTTCTTGGAAATAATCCAATTTATAAAGATGATAAGGTTGTTGGTAGAGCAACTGGAGGGGAATATGGTTTTAGACTTGATAAATCAGTAGCTTTAGCAATGGTGAGACCTGATCATGCACATGTTGGAGAAAAACTTAAAGTAGATATTTTGGGAAAAATGTTTGAAGCAACAGTTTTAGAAGAGAGTCCTTATGATGCTGAAAATAAACTGTTGAGAGCTTAATGAAAATTTTAGTAGCTGTAAAAAGGGTAATTGATTACAACGTTCAGATCAGGGTCAAAGATGATGGCTCAGGTGTAGTTACTGATAATGTAAAAATGTCGACTAACCCACCTGATGATAACGCAATTGAAGAAGCTGTTAAAATAAAAGAGGCAGGAAAAGCAAATGAAGTAGTAGCAGTAACTGTTGGTGATGATAAAGCACAAGAGACAGTTAGAAAAGCCCTCGCAGTGGGTGCAGACAGAGGAATTCTTGTAAAAGTTGATGGCACAGTTGAACCACTAGCTGTTTCAAAAGTTTTACAAAAGATTGTTGAAAAAGAAAAACCAGATTTAGTATTTATGGGCAAACAAGCAATTGATGATGATTGTAATCAAACTGGTCAAATGTTAGCTGCTCTACTCAATTGGCCTCAAGCAACTTTTGCCTCAAAAATTGAGATGAAAGAAAAATCTCTGGAAGTAACAAGAGAGATTGATGAGGGACTAGAGACAATAGAAGTAAATGTTCCTGCAATTGTTACATGTGACCTAAGATTAAATGAGCCAAGATACGCATCTTTGCCAAATATCATGAAAGCTAAAAAAAAACCAATCGAGCAAATTAATGCTTCAGATCTAGGTGTTGACGTAAAACCTAGAATAGAGCAAATTAAAGTAGAAGAACCCCCAAAAAGAAAAGCTGGGATAAAAGTCGCAAGTGTCGAAGAATTAGTACAAAAATTAAAAAATGAGGCTAAAGTTATATAATGTCAGTTTTATTAATAGCAGAACATAATAATAAAGAGTTAAAACCTTTTACATTGAATGCAATTTCTGCTGCGTCACAAATTAATGAGGATGTCCATGTTTTAGTTTTAGGATCTAATTCTGACTCTGTAAGCAAAGCAGCATCAGAAGTACCCAACGTAAAGAAAGTAATTCATGTGAATAACCCAACTTATGAAAATTATTTAGCAGAAAATTTTACGTCTGTTATTGTGAAACTCTCTGACAGTTACTCTCATATTGTTTGTTCAGCAAACACTTTTGGTAAAAATTTGATGCCACGTGTTGCAGCTTTACTCGACGTCTCTCAAGTAAGCGATATTACAAAAGTTATCTCTGAAGATACTTTTTTAAGACCAATTTATGCAGGAAATGCATTTGCAACTGTAAAAAGTAATGACAAAATTAAATGTGTCACTATAAGACCAACTTCATTTGATCCAGCTCCAACATCAGGAGGATCGGCAGAGATTCAAAATAGTGATGCTGGAGATGCAACTGATCTATCAAAATTTATTAAAAAAGAAGAAATCAAATCAGACAGACCTGAACTTGGAACAGCAAGAGTTGTGATTTCAGGGGGAAGAGGTATGCAAAGTGGAGATAATTTTAAATTAATTACTGCCGTCGCAGATAAGTTAAATGCTGCAATTGGTGCTTCTAGAGCAGCTGTAGATGCAGGCTATATAACAAATGATCATCAAGTTGGACAAACTGGCAAAGTTGTTGTACCTGACTTGTATATAGCTGTTGGAATTTCAGGTGCAATACAACATTTAGCTGGAATGAAAGAGAGTAAAGTTATTGTCGCAATTAACAAAGATGGTGAGGCACCCATATTTAGTGTTGCCGATTATGGCTTAGAAGCAGATCTTTTTGATGCGCTTCCTAAGTTCTTAGAAGAATTAAACAAATTAAACACTATACAAAAATAATTTAATCTGTAAAAAAATAGAATATGTCCAGAGAGACAATGGAATATGATGTAGTTATAGTAGGTGGAGGACCATCAGGGCTATCTACTGCTATAAAATTGAAACAATTAAATTCTAATTTAAATGTTTGTATACTAGAAAAAGCTTCTGAAATCGGTGCACATATTTTAAGTGGTAATGTTTTTGAAACCAGAGCTTTAGATGAGTTAATACCGAATTGGAAAGATTTGAATTCTCCAATTAAAACAAAAGTGTCAAAAGAAAAATTTTTATTTTTAGGTAAAAAAAGATCATTGAGTTGGCCAACATGGTTGTTACCTTCAGTTCAGCAAAATCATAAAAACTATATAATAAGTCTTGCAAACTTGTGTAGATGGCTTGGTGAGCAAGCGGAAGCATTAGGAGTTGAAATTTTTCCAGGGTTCCCAGCAAGTGAAGTTTTATATAACGATGATGGATCTGTAAGAGGTGTAGCTACACAAGATATGGGCATAGATAAAAATGGAGATAAAAAGGATAGTTTTGAACCTGGCATTGAACTTTTAGGAAAAGTTACAGTCTTCGCAGAAGGTTGCAGAGGTCATTTAGGAAAAGAGTTAATTCATAAATTTGAATTAAGCAAAGGTAAAGATCCTCAGCAATATGGAATCGGGTTTAAAGAAATTTGGGAGATAGATGAAAAAAATCACGAAGAAGGTTTAGTAATGCATACTGCTGGATGGCCATTAGACAATAATACTTATGGTGGAAGCTTCATGTATCACGCGGATAATAAGCAAATTTTTTTAGGTTATGTTATTGGTTTGGATTATAAAAATCCTCATTTATCTCCTTTTGATGAATTTCAAAGATTTAAAACTCATCCTGCAATTAAAAAAATAATTGAGGGTGGAAAGAGAATTTCTTATGGTGCGAGGGCCTTAATTGAGGGTGGGTTACAAAGTTTACCAAGAATGTTTATGCCAGGAGCTTTATTGATTGGATGTGATGCTGGTACATTAAATATGCCAAAAATAAAAGGATCTCACACGGCTATGAAGAGTGGGATAATTGCTGCTGAAGCTATTAATGAATATATAACTGAGAATAAAGATTTATCAATTTTTGAGGAAAAACTTAAGAAAAGTTGGCTTTATGAGGAACTATACAAAGCTAGAAATGTTAAACCAAGTTTTAGTTGGGGTCTTATTTTAGGAATAATATTTACTGGTATAGATCAAATCTTATTTAGGGGGAAACTACCTTTTACTTTAAAGCACAAGCACGCTGATCATGAAACATTAAAATCAGCTGAAGAAATGCCAAGAATAGATTATCCCAAGCCTGATAACGTTTTCACCTTTGATAAAACAAGCTCTGTTTATTTAACTGGAACCAATCATGTTGATAATCAACCTGTACATTTAAAACTTAAAGATCCA
>CABXYU010000023.1 GCA_902516625.1 uncultured Pelagibacteraceae bacterium
TTTTGATAACGTATTAAAAAAAATAATTAATGGATAATTTAGTTGCCCATATATTGGTCGTTGATGATGATGACGGTATTAGATCTTTAGTAAAAAAATATTTGGTTGAAAATAATTACTTAGTTACAACTGCTAAAGATGCGGAAGATGCATTAAAAAAAATTGAAATAATAAAATTTGATTTGATAATTCTAGATATTATGATGCCAGGTAAAAGTGGATTAGATTTTATTCAAGATAATCATAAAAGACTAGAAACACCAATTATTTTATTAACTGCTAAAGGCGAAGCAAAAGAAAGAGTTAAAGGTCTTGAAACCGGAGCTGACGATTATTTACCAAAGCCCTTCGAACCAAAAGAGCTAGTTTTAAGAATTCAGAATATTCTAAACAAGACAAAAAAAAGTGATCAAAAAAGAATTATTAAATTTGAAAATGTTAAAATAGATCTTAACAAACAACTGATAATTAAGAAAGACATAGAGTACAAAATTAACAATACTGAGAAACTCATATTAGAAAAAATGATTAACAATCCCGGTAAAACATATTCAAGAGAAGATATAGGCACGATGATCAACCTTGATAAAGAAAGATCAATTGATGTAATCATTACTAGGTTAAGAAAAAAAATTGAAATTGACCCAAAGAACCCAAGATTTTTACAAACTATAAGAGGTACAGGATATGTTCTCTGGATTGAATAGATTTATAAAAAATTTACTTCCTAAAAAATTGTTTTATAGAGCCTTATTGATTGTTGCAGTTCCCGTAATTGTTCTTCAATTAATTATTACGATTGTCTTTTTTGATAGTCTTTGGATAAAGACAAATAAAGGAATGACTAAAGCACTAGTGAACGAAATAAACACCTTTATAGAGGTCTATGATGATGAAATTTATAAAAAAGATGAAATTACAAATCTTTTTTCAATTTATCAAAATTTAAATATACAATTTATAGAAGATAAAAACTTTGACTATTCTTATGATGAAAGATGGTTTAGCCCTATAGATCGAACACTAAGAAGAGAGTTAAAATCAATATTCGGAACTAATAAATTTTGGTTTGATACTACAAATTATAAAGAGCTAATCGACTTAAGAATTAAATATCTAAATGGGTACTTTAAGTTTTTAGTTCCAAGGGACAGAGTCACAAGCTCATCAGCAAGAATATTTGCACTTTGGATTACTGTTCCCGCTTTAATAATGGTTTTTATCTCTCTTATATTTCTTAAAAATCAAACTAGACCTATAACAAATCTTGCAATAGCTGCAGAAAAATTTGGTAAAGGAGAGGAGATTGACGAATACAAGCCATCTGGCGCTGCAGAAATAAGGCAAGCAGGATACGAGTTTGACCGAATGAGAAAAAGGATAATAAGACATCTCAATCAAAGATCTGAAATGTTATCAGGTATAAGTCATGACTTGAGAACTCCTCTAACAAGAATGAAGCTTCAAGTAGCTTTTATAAAAGATAAAGATTTAGGAAATAAATTAACTGAAGATATTAATGAGATGGAAAAAATGCTAAACGAATATCTTCAATTTACAAGCTCGTCATACTTAGAAAAAGATCAAAAATTCAATCTTTCAGAATTAATTCAAAGTATAATTGAAAAATATGATAACAAAAATATTGTTTCTGAAGTGCCTGCAAATATAAGTATTAATGGAAGAAAAAATTTAATTAAGAGATGTGTGAATAATTTAGTAGATAATGCGATTAAATATGGTGACAAAGTTAAAGTTGAGCTATCAAGAAGCACAAATAATTTATTTATAAAAATAGATGATGATGGGCCTGGTGTGCCAGAAAAAGAATATGAAAATGTATTTAAACCATTTTATAAAATTGATAAAGGAAGGGCTGACTCAAAATCTAGTGTTGGATTAGGACTTTCGATTGCATCAGATATTATTAGATCACATGGTGGAAATATAAAATTAGAGAAATCCCAAATGGGCGGCCTTGGTGTTAAGATTTTCTTGCCCGTTTAGTTTTTTTCTTTTTTTTTTGATTTTTAGATTTGTTGATCTGATGTTCTAAAACTTCAACTCTTTTTGACAAAATGTCAAATTCATCTTTACTAGTTAATTTAAGTCTAAAGACAATCTCATCTCTTTTTGATTTTAGAATCGAAACTAATTCATTAGTCAGGTCTTTTGATGAGATCAGACCTTGCTCAAATAATTTTGCAAGTTTATCTATTACAAACTTTGAATTTTTCATATAATTTTATTCTAACTTAATATATTTATAGCTTATATTTATAATTTAAAATGTTCATTAATAATTTTGACCCAGTTGCTTTAGAAATTTTTTCGATACAAATTAGATGGTACTCTTTGTCATATATAGTAGGAATTTTATTAGGATGGGTTTTAGGTAAAAATATTTTTATATCAGACATTAAATTTAAAGAAAAATTCGATGATTATTTAACTTTTCTTATTTTTGGCATCATTGTAGGGGGAAGACTTGGCTACATCTTTTTTTACAACCCAAGTTATTATTTAAGTAATTTATTAGATATTATAAAAATTTGGCAAGGAGGCATGTCTTTCCATGGAGGGTTGTTAGGTGTTATATTGGTAAGTATTTGGTATGCAAAAAAAAATAACCAAGACCCTTTTAATTACTTAGATATAGTTTCAATTGTAGCTCCTATTGGTATTTTTTTTGGAAGATTGGCAAATTTCATAAATTCTGAATTGTATGGAGTTGAGACTCAAGTACCTTGGGCAGTTAAATTTATTCAGGTCGATAATCTAAATAGACATCCTTCTCAATTATATGAGGCAATTTTCGAAGGGGTTATCTTATTCATAATTCTTATATATTTTAGAAAAAAAGGATTTATGAAAATTCCAGGTTTGATTTCTGGTTTATTTTTAATTTTTTACTCAATTTTTAGATTTGCAATAGAATTTTTTAGAGCCCCAGATTCTCAGTTAGGTTATTTAATACTTAATCTTACTATGGGGCAAATTATAAGTTTTATATTTTTATTAATTGGTATCTTTGTATTCTTAAAAAAAAATGAAATTAAAAAACAGTCTTAGTTTGTCTTTAGATAAATTTATTAATTTATCTCTCTATGACAAAAACCATGGATATTATATGAAAGGGAATCCTTTCGGGAAAGAGGGTGACTTCATTACTGCACCAAATATTTCAAGACTTTTTTCTGAAATGATTGCGGTATGGATTATTAGTTTTTGGCAAAGCTTGGGTTCGCCAAAAAAATTTAATTTAATTGAACTTGGTGCAGGCAATGGGGAAATGATGAGAGTGCTTTTAGAAAGTTTTGAAAATTTTCCATTATTTAATAAATCCTGTAATATTTTTATTTACGAAAAAAGCCCTTCACTAATCAATATTCAGAAGAGAAAGTTGAAGAAAAATAAAATTGTTTGGATTTCTAAAATTAAAAAATTTAAAAAAGAGCCTTGTGTTTTCATTGCAAATGAATTTTTTGACTCAATTGCTATTAAACAATTTCAAAAAAAACAAAATTTATGGTTTGAGAAGTTTGTAAGAATTAACAAAAAAAGATCTTATTTTTTTGATAAAAAAACTGAAATCAAAAAAATTGAAAAAAAAATTAAGTTTCAAATATCAAAAAATCAAAATTTTATAGAGTATTCTGAAAAAGGTATCAATTATCTTAAAGAAATTTCTTCTACTATTAAAAAAAATATGGGCGGACTTTTATTAATTGATTATGGATATGTAAGCAATAAAATGAAAAATACTCTTCAAGCTGTATCTAATCATAAATTTTCAAATATCTTAGAAAATATTGGTAATTCAGATATTACACATAATATAAACTTTAATTTGTTTAAAAAAATTGTTAAAGGCATAGGTGGATTAGATACCGAATTAACAAATCAAAAAAAATTTTTAATAAATATTGGAATTAAAAAAAGGGCTGAGATTATATCAGCAAAACAAACATTTTTAAAAAAAGCAGACATGTATTTGAGACTTCAAAGATTAATAGATGAAAAACAAATGGGGAGTCTATTCAAAGTGATGTTAATAAAAAATAAAAATAATAAATTTAAATTAGGATTTTAAAACTGATTACCTCAAAAAAATTACTAAAACAAAAGAAAATCGTCCATGGCTTCTTTAATAGAATTGGCGGAAAATCAAAAGGAATTTATAAAAGTTTAAATTGTGGACTAGGTTCGAAAGATAGAAAAAAAGATGTATTGAATAATCTTAAAATTGTTAAAAAGAAATTTGGCTCAGATTCAAAAAAAATTTTTCTAAATCATCAAATTCACAGTAATAAAATTGTTTTTATAGGAAAAAAATTCAAACAAACTAAAAAAAAGTTTAAAGCTGATGCTGTAATTACAAATCAATCAAAACTTCCAATAGGTATATTAACTGCAGATTGTGCTCCTATTCTGTTATATGAATGTAAAAGAAACATTATTGCTGCAATTCATGCTGGTTGGAGAGGAGCTTTAAATGGAATTATTAATAATGTTATAAATTTTATGATTAAAAAGGGAGGCAAAAGAAAAAATATTATTGCTGCTATTGGACCCTGTATATCAAAAGACAGCTATAATATTGGCAAAGACCTCAAAGAAAAATTTGTAAGACAAAGCAAAAAAAATAAAATTTTTTTTAAAAAAAAGAATAATATTATTTATTTCAATTTACCTGGGTACGTAAAATATCAACTCAATTTTAACAAAATTGTGAACATCGAGACAATAAATATTGATACTTTTGATGAAAAAAATAATTTTTTCAGTGCTAGAAGATCATTAATTTCAAAACATGATGATTATGGTAGAAATATTTCTATAATTATGATTAATTAAAGTTTCTCAATGAAATTATTAACTGGAAATAGTAATAAAGTTTTAAGTAAAAACATTGCTAAGTATCTCAAATCTAAACTTGTAAACTCTAGTATTAGAAAATTTTCTGACGGCGAAATATATGTAGAAATAAATGAAAATATTCGAGGTAATAGTATTTTTATAATTCAATCAGTATCTTCCCCTGCAAATGATAATTTAATGGAATTATTATTATGCATCGATGCTCTTAAAAGATCTTCAGCAAAGAATATTACTGCAGTAATTCCCTATTTTGGATATGCAAGACAAGATAGAAAAGTAGTACCGCGAACTTCAATATCAGCCAAACTTGTCTCTAATTTAATAACTAAAGCTGGGGCAGATAGAGTGGTAACTGTAGATTTACATGCTGGGCAAATACAAGGTTTCTTTGATATTCCCGTAGACAATCTTTTTGCAACTCCGATTTTTGCTAGACACATTAGAAAAAGAATTAAAAGTAAAAAAATTATTTGTGTAGCTCCAGATGTAGGAGGTACTGAAAGAGCAAGAGCATTAGGAAAACTTTTAAATGCTGAACTTGCAATTGTGGATAAAAGAAGACCAAAGCCTGGACAATCACAAGTAATGAATGTTGTTGGAGATGTAAAAAATAAAACCTGTATTCTTGTTGATGACATAATTGACTCGGGTGGCACTATAGTAAATGCGGCTAAAGCACTTAAAGAAAGAGGAGCAAAAGAAGTTTATGTTTATATAACTCATGGAGTTTTAAGTGGAGATGCAGTTAAAAAAATAAAAAATTCAGTAATTAAAAATTTAGTTGTTACAGACACTATTGATAATGGTGAAAAAACCAAAAGTGCAAAAAATATAGAGGTTTTACCTATTTCTGGGCTAATGGGTGAAGCAATAAAAAGAATTTCGAACTCCACATCTGTGTCCGATTTATTCAAATAAATTCCTTGATTATTTACAAACATGGGGTAAAAAACTTTGTCTTATGAATTCATTAGAAGCTAATATCAGAGAAAACAATACTAAGGGTCAATTAAATGCCATTAGAAGAGGTGGTGATGTTCCTGCGATCATATATGGAGGCAAAGATCAAAATCAAAAAGTTTCCATTTCAAAAAAACTACTTAAAATGTTAATTGAAAAAGAGAACTTTCTTTCAAACATAATTTCTTTAAATGTAAATGGAAAAATGCAAAATGTTTTACCTAGAGAAGTGAAGTATCATATTCTAAGTGATGAACCAACTCATGTAGATTTTTTAAGAGTACTTCCTGGAGTCAAAATAAAAATTGAGGTACCAGTTAATTTTATCAACCACGAAAAATCCCCTGGCTTAAAAAGAGGTGGTGTTTTAAATATAGTAAGAAGAAAAGTTGAATTAAAATGTCCAAGTGAAAAAATTCCTGGTAGTTTAACTTTAGATCTTGATGGTATTGATATTGGAGAAAGTTTTAAAATTTCATCTGTAAAATTAGAAGATGATGTTGTGCCAACTATTCAAGGAAGAGACTTTGTAATAGCAACATTAGCTGCACCAACAGTTATGAAGGAACCAGAGAAACCAGCTGAAGCTGAAGCCGCAGAGGGTGCTGAGGGAGCTGAAGGAACCGAGGGTGCTGAAGGAGCTGCTGCTGCAGATGGAGATAAGTCACCAGCAGATGGATCTAAAGGTGAAAAAAAAGAGGGTGATGATAAAAAACCTGCTGAAAAAAAACCCACTGAAAAAAAATAATCAATCTAAATTGAAAATTTAATTCCATTAATTATGCTTTTATTTGTAGGGCTTGGTAATCCAACACCAGATAGTGAAAATAATAGACACAACGTGGGATTTAAAATCATAGACTCTATTAATAAAAAATTTAGTCTTTCAAAACAAAAGCCAAAATTTAAAGGCCTCTTAACTACAGGCAAGATTGGAAACGAGAAGGTATATGCAATTAAGCCTCTAACTTTTATGAATAATTCTGGAATCTGTATAAGGGAACTTATTGAATATTTTAAGATTGATGCAGAAGATGTAGTAGTTTTTCACGACGACTTAGACGTCGAATTTGGAAAAATAAAAACAAAATTTGGTGGATCGAGTGCGGGTCACAATGGTATAGCCTCAATAGACAAATTTATTGGTAAAGATTATTCAAGAGTTAGAATTGGAATTGGAAAACCAAAGGGAAATTTGGAAGTTTCAGATTTTGTATTACAGAACTTTGATGAGGATGAAACTATGGGTATTGAAAAAATATCAAAAGATATAACAGACTCAATTTCTATATTGGTTGAGAAAAAATTAGATTTGTTTTCTAGCACCGTCAACAATAAATAATGAGTTTTAAGTGTGGTATTGTTGGGCTACCGAATGTTGGTAAATCTACTCTATTTAATGCTTTAACTAATTCAAATAAAGCGCAGGCTGCAAATTTTCCTTTTTGTACCATCGATCCAAATATTGGGATAGTACCTGTGCCTGATATAAGATTAGACAACCTAGCTAAAGTTTCTAAATCAAAAAAGATAATTAACACAACTATTTCATTTGTAGACATTGCTGGTTTAGTAAAGGGGGCATCAAAGGGGGAAGGTTTAGGTAATAAATTTCTTTCACATATCAGAGAGGTCGATGCGATAATTCATATGATCAGATGTTTTGACTCAACTGATATTCAGAATGTAAATCCAACAGTAGATCCTATTAGGGATCTTGAAATTATTGAGACTGAAATGATGCTTGCAGATCTAGAATCAATTCAAAAAAGATTAGAAAAAAATAA
>CABXYU010000024.1 GCA_902516625.1 uncultured Pelagibacteraceae bacterium
AAAAGATTGTAAAAACATAAAACTACTATTCCAAATTGTAGATGCAGAAAAGATAAAGCCTATAACTAACGAATAAACTCCTTTAAGATGCCACCCTCCTGAAAAATAATATTCACCATCATTACTTATAGAATGAATATCTTTATTAACCAAAGTACCTCGTTTAATAAAGTAATAATCAGTAATCATCACACCAAATATTGGACCAAAAAATGAACTGAAAGTATCAATGAAAGATAAAATTCCAACCTGACTTAAAAAAGTCAACCAAAATATTCCTATTACAAAGCCAAGTATTGCTATTACAAAACTTGCGCTCTTTAAAGATAACAAGTTTGGAAGAAAATTAACTAATGTATATTGTGATGGAATAAAGTTTGCGATTAAATTTGTGGATGCTGAAGCAATAATAATAAATAACAAAACTAAATTTATTATTAATAGGTTATCTAATTTTCCAATGATATCTGTTGGATTTGTAAGAATTATAGATAAATTTTCTGGATCTTGTTTTAAAAAAGCATCAACTCCCGTAACAATAAATAAAGCAAAAAAAGAAAAAATGATTAAATTTAGTATTAAACTAAAATTTCCTTTTTTTAATTCATTTTCATTTTTTACATAACGAGAAAAATCACCAAAATTTAAAATGACAATTGAGAAATAAGCAAATACAGTCCCTGTGACTGTTGCTATTGGAGCCAAATTACTTTTATCAGAAAAATTTTGTAAATTTAAAGCACTTACAAAAGCCTCTGTTGTAAACTTTACATCGCTTAAAAGAACAGAGAAAAAAAATAAACCCATTCCTAAATAGACAGAAATTGCTGAAAATATTATCAATTTTTTGTTAAAATTCATTCCAATAGAAAATAGTAGTAACTGGAAAATAATTGTTATAATAATAGCAGACCACTCTATTACATTCATGCCCATAAAAAATATCAAAAATATTTCTAGATCTAATATAGAAGGCTCAAAATAAAATAAAATTATTCTAATCAAATACCCAATGCCTTTTGATAAAAAATAAGTCTGAATACCAAACAAAAAAATTCCAACTATACTTCTTATTAATCCAAATAATTTTGCTCCTCTAAAACCCAAACTAGATCTCAGCAAAACAACAAATGGCAAACCAAATTTTTGCGAAGGTTTACCAATTAAGTTTGAAAAGAAATAAACTAGCAATGATCCTAAAATTGTTCCAAAAAAAACTACAAACGAGTTCAAATCATAAATTAAATAAAGAGATGTGATTAAAGAAAAACCTATAACACTTTGAATGTTTATGCCCCAAAAGCAGAATAAAGCTTTCCAGTCCCAATTCTTATTATTTGGATTTACTGTTACTAAATCCCAATTAAGAGGATTTTTTTTTAATTTTTCTTGACTCACTTAAACAATATAAAACTTAAATATTCTACTGTCCATATAAGAGAGTGGGTAACCAAAGTGCAATTTTAGGAAAAATAATAATTAAGATTAACCCGAAAACTTGTAATACCATAAATTGCATCATCCCATAGTAAATATCTTTTAAATCCCACTCAGGCACCACACCTTTAAGAAAATATGCTGACAAAGCAACAGGTGGTGATAACCAGGCGGTTTGTAAGTTGACAGCAACTAATATTGCAAACCAAGTTAAATTAAAACCTAATGCCTCAATCAATGGTAATATTATTGGAACTATAATCATTACTATTGGTACCCATTCTAAAGGCCATCCTAATAAAAATATCATTACCATTACCATCGCAAGAATTAGATATTTATTCATCTCAAGACCTAATAAAAATTCAGTTAATAAAGTTGGGGTTCCTAATCTAGCAAAAACAGCCCCAAAAAAATTTGAAGCTGCAACTAAAACCATTATCAATGCAGTTATCTCGAGTGTTTTAACTAATGCCTCCTGAAGCTTTGGAAGAGTTAATTTTTTATAGGCCAATGACAAAAGTAAAGCACCCATTGCTCCACATCCTGCAGCTTCGGTTGGAGTTGCAAAACCAAATAAAATACTTCCTAGCGCAGCAAACACTAAGGCTGCTGGTGGTACTAGCCCTAAAAAAAATTCAATCCATACATCCTTCATACTTGCAGTTCTCATATCCTCAGGTATGACAGGTCCTAATTTAGGATTTATCATGCATCTAATTGTTGTGTAACCTGCGTATAAACTTGCAAGAAGAATTCCTGGTAGAATTGCAGCGGCAAATAAATCTATTACTGGAATTTCCATTATAGGTCCCATAACAACTAACATAATGCTTGGTGGAATTAATATTCCCAAAGTTCCCCCCGCTGTTATTGTCCCAGCAGCAAGTCTCACATCGTAACCAGATCTGTTCATAGATTTTGCAGCCATAATTCCAAGAATTGTCACGGAAGCACCTACAATTCCTGTTGCAGCAGCAAATATCACCGAAACAAATAAAACTGCATAATATAAAGATCCCTTAACCTTTGCCAACATCATTTGGAATGCTGAAAATAATCTTTCCATTAATCCTGCTTGTTCCATCATAATTCCCATAAAAACAAAGAGTGGAACAGCGGCGAGTGTCTGCTCTGTCATCACCATAGAAAATTGGAGAGTCATTAAATAAAAAACTAATTTTCCAAATCCTAAATACCCAAATACGAAACCTAAAAAAATTAATGTAAATGAAATTGGGAATCCTATAAAAATTGCAAATAGCATCACTCCAACAAGAATAAAACCTAAGATTGCTGGATCTATAAACTCAGCTATCATTTATTTTCTCCTGGCCACTCACCTTTTTTAGCTGCCCAATAACTTTTTAGTAACTCTGAAAATCCCTGAACTAGTAAAAATATTATTCCAATTAGTAAACAAGTTTTGATTGGCCACATATAAGGCATCCACGTAGTATCCATGCCTCTTTCTCCTCTTTGAATTGACTCCCCCACAAATCCAATTGTCATATAGAGAAAAACAATTAGACCTGGAAAATAAAATAATAGATATAACCAAAAATCTATTAGACCTTGGTTTTTAGTTTTAAAATTTCTGTATAAAAAATCTGCTCTTATATGAACTCCTCTTGAAAGAGCATAACCAGCACCTAACATAAAAAGTGCTCCATATAAAAAACGGCTTATATCGTATGCCCAAATCGTTGGTGCTAAAAATAATTTTCTTGCAAGGACTTCATAAGTCATTGCAAAAATTAGTGGCATTAAAATCCAACAAACAATATTACCAATCCACTTACTAAATTTATCAATGTTTGTTATGGATTTAGCCATCCAAAATGGCATGTCTTCAGGCATTTTTCCTGAACCACCCCGCCTTTCGGCAATCATTTCATCTGATATATCTAGTTTGCCTGGTTCATCTGCCATAAAATTCTACTATAAAAAATTAGAGCGGACTTTTTAAGTCCGCTCTAATTAAATCAAGATTAATTACTGATTACTTTAATGTTGCTGCGTGAGCCATTCCTAGCTTCGCATTAGACATTTGAGCACCACTCCAGAATGGAACAGCAATGTCAGCAAAATTTTTCATTGAAGTATAAACTTCGTTAAAAAATTTATTTTCAGCAGCATTCTTGTTTAAAGAAGCCTTAGCTGCAGCCATATATTCTGTGAAATAATCTGAAGGTGTATCTTCTAAAATTACTCCATGTTTAGTAGTAAGCTCTCTTAAAGCTTTTCCATTTTCATAGATTCTGTAACTTAAAGATTTAGCTAATGAAGCATTAGCTGCTACTTCAAGAGACTTCTTCTCATGATCAGTCATAGCATTGTAAGTTTTTCCTGTAATATAAAAGTCAGCATTTACGACTACTTGATGTAAACCTTGTAGGTAATAATGCTTTAATACTTTTTGGAAACCAAACGTTAAATCTGGCTTTGGACAACACCATTCAGCAGCATCGATAGTACCTGCTTCTAAAGCTGGAAGAATATCTCCACCACCCATGGCTACAGAAGCTATACCAATGTCTTTATATGTTTGTCCTGGAATTCCTGGAGGAGTTCTGAACTTATACTTTCTAAAATCAGCCATATCTTTAATTGGTTTTGGAAACCAACCTAAAGCCTCTGGACCAACTGGTTGAATCATAAATCCTTTGATGTCTCTTCCCATTTCTTTCCATAATTGGTCGTATAATTCTTTACCACCACCATATTGGAACCAAGATAAGAATGCGATATTGTCAATTCCTACACCCCCACCAGCTACTGGAGAACCAAATAGCATAGCCGCAGGATGGTCACCTGACCAATAGTGCGTCCATGCAAAACCGCAATCGATCAATCCTTTATCGACAGCATCTAGGGTTTCTTTAACTCCAACAACAGCACCAGCAGGTAAAATTTCAAATTTTAAAGAACCAGCCGTAAGTGTAGTAACAGTATCAGTAAAGTCCTTTAACATCTTAACTTCATCCGCCTTCGTGTTAAGAACAGTCTGACATTTAAGTGTTTTTGCAGCATTAGCACTTGATGTAAATCCAAGAACTAAAATAGTTGCAAATAACATTGAAATGATTTTTTTCATTATTTTTCCTCTTGTTGATTAAATTTAACAAAAGCATACAATCAGAAAAACAAACCTGACACAAGTGACAATTGATTGATATGAGTGTAAAGAAGATAATAATGATAAATTAGAAAAGCTATTCAACTAGAGATGGAAAATTTTGATTTTATAATTATTGGAGCTGGTTCAGCTGGATGTGTTCTTGCAAATAGACTTTCAGAAAATCCTCAGAATAAAGTTTTATTAATCGAGGCTGGAGGGAAAGATAATTATCCGTGGATTCATATTCCTGTTGGATACTTCAAGACAATGCACAATCCATCAGTTGATTGGTGTTATAGAACTGAACCAGATAAAACCATGAACAATCGTTCAATTCGTTATCCAAGAGGAAAAACTTTAGGAGGAAGTTCAGCTATTAACGGCTTATTATATATTAGAGGTCAAAGTAGAGACTATGATCTTTGGCGTCAATTAGGTAATACTGGCTGGGGTTGGGACGATGTTCTTCCCTACTTTATCAAGGCAGAAAATCAAGAACGTGGAAAAGATGATTATCATGGTGTCGGAGGTCCTCTTTCTGTATCTGATCAAAGAATTCAATTACCATTATTAAATGAGTTTCAAAATGCTGCTGAAGAATTTGGTATTCCAAAAACAAAAGATTTTAATACCGGTGACAATCATGGGTGTGGATATTTTCAAGTAACAGAAAAAGATGGTTTTAGATG
>CABXYU010000025.1 GCA_902516625.1 uncultured Pelagibacteraceae bacterium
TTCTATAATTCTAGTGACAATAGAAACTTTAAGAATTTTTAATAAATATGATGAAGAATTTTTAAAAAATATTTTTTCAATTTGGGCACTTATATTTCTAATTGTAATATTTGACTGTGTTTTTGAAATAATATTTGGATTTAACACATTGGGATTTTCTACATCATTACCAGGACGAATTGCAAGTTTTTTTGGAGAAGAATTAATTGTAGGTGCTTTTGTACATGGTTTTGCTTTAATTTTTATTGGTTATCTAATAAATAAAAATTCTAATAGTTTTTTTTTAGGATTTTGTATTCTATTTATAATTGTAGTAAGTTTTCTAATTGGTGAAAGATCTAATTTTTTAAAATTATTTATTTCTATTATCATTTTTTCATTGATTGCAATAAGAGCTAATTATCTTAACAAATTTATTTCTTTTTTAATTGTTTTGACCTTAATGATTGGGGTATTAATCTTTAATAAAGATTATCAACATAGATATTACGGTCAAATTGAAACTCTTTACAAGAAAAATGGTTTAGTGAATTTTTACAAAAATTCACAATATGGGGCACATTATAATGCAGCAATAAAAATATTCATTGAATATCCTTTGTTTGGCGTTGGCATTAAGAACTTTAGATTTGAAAGTGGAAAAGATAAATATAGAAATGATGAGTATGGAAAAACAAATGCTAGACAGGCTACCCATCCCCATCAAGTTCATTTAGAATTTTTATCTGAAACAGGAATTTTTGGATACTTTGCATTTTTATTGTTTATCTCATATTCATTATTTGTAAGTTTTAAAAGTTACTTAAAAAATAAAAATATTTTTCTGCTATCAAGCATTATATTCATTTTAACAAGCTTATTACCTCTATTGCCCTCTGGAAGTTTTCTATCTACCTTCAATAGTGGTATATTTTGGATAAACTATATTATAATGATTGGTTTGTGTAAAATCTTAAAGACTAAAGTTTGATTTTTTACTATCAATTAAAAAATTTTTAACAGTTTCTTTAGTTAATTTTTCAAATGTTTTAATTGGGTTCTCTATCTTCTCAATTATAGCTGGTGGAACAGTGATCAAATGACATCCTATTTGCTTCGCTTGTAAATAATTGTAGGGCTCTCTAACACTTGCCCAAAGGATTTCAACATTTTTAAATTTCTTTGCTAAAAATAAACTTTTCTTAAATTCAGGAATGGGGTCCCTTCCAACATCAGCAGCTCTACCTGCAAAAATTGAAATTATTACCTTCGTTTTTTTATTAATACATCTTAAAATTTTTTTAGTTTGATTGGCACTGTATACAGCCGTAATATTTAACTTTATGTTTTGGGTATTAAGATCTTTAATTAATTTACCCATGAACATACCTTTTGAATTTACTATTGGAACTTTTACAAAAACATTTCTTCCCCAACTATTAATTTGAAAAGCTTGTTTTTTCATTGATAAATAATCATCTGCAAATACCTCAAAAGAAATGGGTTTTTTGCATATCTTGAGAATTTTTTTTGAGTAGTTTTTATAATCTTTTGCACCAGCTTTTCTCATAAGACTAGGATTAGTTGTAAAACCTTTCACCAACTTTTTTCTACTAAATTTTTTTATTAATTCGTAGTCAGCAATGTCACAAAAAATTTTTGTTTTCAATATTCACCTATAAGTTTTTAGTAATATCCTCTGTCATTTTTTTTGCATCTGCAAATAACATTAATGTATTTTCTTTATAGAAAAGATCATTATCTATTCCTGCATATCCAGGTGAAAGACTTCTTTTAACAAACAATACTGATTTGCATTTTTCTACATCCAAGACTGGCATTCCATAAATAGGACTTTGTGGATCTGTTTTTGCAACAGGGTTTGTAACATCATTTGCACCAATCACAAATGCTACATCAGCATTTGCAAAATCATTGTTAATTTCTTCAAGCTCAAAAACTTCATCATAAGGCACATTGGCCTCTGCTAATAACACATTCATGTGTCCTGGCATTCTTCCCGCAACAGGATGTATTGCGTAAGAAACCTTAATGTCATTTTTTTTTAATGTATCAACCATTTCTCTAAGAGCATGTTGAGCTTGTGCCACAGCCATACCGTATCCTGGCACAATAATAACTGATGAAGCATTTTTCATAAGAAATGCCGCATCATCGGCATTACCACTCTTCACAGGTCTTTGCTCTTTTGCTTGTTTTTGTGACAATTGATCTGTTGCTCCAAATCCTCCTAAAATAACATTGAAAAATGATCTGTTCATGCCTTTACACATTATGTATGAAAGTATAGCTCCAGATGATCCAACAAGAGCTCCAGTAATAATCAAGGCAGTATTTTCTAAAGTAAATCCTATTCCTGCAGCTGCCCAGCCAGAGTAGGAGTTCAACATTGATATTACTACTGGCATGTCTGCTCCTCCAATTGGTATAATCAATAAGAAACCTATCAAGAAAGAGATTCCAATAAGTATCCAAAATAAATTTGAGGATTGAGTGACACATAAAAGATAAGTTAAGACAATTATTGAAATTAATATTATTGCATTAAGTAAATGCTGACCTTTGAAAGTAATAGGTGCTCCAGACATGACGCCCTGAAGTTTAAAAAAAGCAATTACAGACCCAGAAAAAGTAATAGCTCCAACAGCAGCTCCAATTGACATTTCAATTAAACTTGCAAGTTTTATATCTCCTGGAGTTCCTAAATTAAATGCTGTTGGGTTTATGAACGCTGAAATTGCAACAAATACAGCAGCCAATCCTACAAGACTGTGAAAACCAGCGACTAATTCGGGCATTGCTGTCATAGGTATTTTGAAAGCTATGAAGGCCCCTATTGCGCCACCTAATAACATAAACATAAATATGTAGGCTAACCCTGATGAAAAATTTCCAATAGATAAAAAAGTAACCGTTATAGCAATTATCATTCCAATAATTCCAAATAAATTACCTTGTCTAGAAGTTTCAGGAGATGATAAGCCCCTAAGAGCTAGGATAAATAGTACTCCAGATATTAAGTAAAAAATTGCAGATAAATTTGCTGATATCATGATTTATCTTTCTTTTTTTTTTTGTACATTGCTAACATCCTTTGAGTAACTAAAAATCCACCAAAAATATTTATTGCAGCTAAAGTTATTGCCAAAAATCCAAAAATACTTGATGATGTGAATACACTTTCAACATTGGTGGCTAGCGCTGCTATTATCGCCCCGACAATAATTACAGAAGATATTGCATTTGTAACTGACATAAGAGGTGTGTGTAATGAAGGAGTTACACTCCAAACTACGTAATAACCAACAAATATTGAAAGTATAAAAATACTTAGTCTGAATATAAAAGGATCGATTTCCATATTTATTTTATTAATGTTTTATCTATTATTTCATCCTCGTGATTAATGTTTATTTTTTTATTATCCTTATCGTAAAGATTTATAACAAAATTAAAAATATTTTTTGCATAAAGGTTAGATGCTGAAGTTGGAAGTCTATTAAGTATATTTGTTTCACCTAATATTTTGACACCATATTTTTCAATCACCTTATCAACTTCTGTTATAGCAGTATTGCCTCCTTGCACAGCAGCCAAATCATAGATGATTGATCCTGGAGACATATTTTTGATCATATCTTCTTTTATAATTACTGGAGCTTTTTTTCCAGGGATTAATGCTGTACAAATTACTACATCAATTTTTTTTAGAGTTTCAGCAAGTAATTCCTCTTGTTTTTTTTTGAAATCATCTGATGCTTCTTTGGCATATCCACCCTGAGTCTCTAGATTTTCAGCTCCATCTACAGTTAAAAATTTTCCACCTAAGCTCTCTACTTGTTCTTTTGAACTTGCTCTTACATCAGTTGCGAAAACAATCGCTCCTGTTCTTTTTGCGGTCGCTATTGCCTGCAAGCCTGCTACTCCTGCGCCTACAATTAAAACTTTAGCCGCAGGAATAGTACCTGCAGCAGTCATCATCATTGGAATTGCTTTTTCAAATTGAGAAAAAGATTCTATTACAGCTTTATATCCTGCAAGATTTGCTTGGGATGATAAAATATCCATTGATTGAGCTCTAGTTATTCTTGGTAATAATTCTAATGAAAAACTGTTGACCTTTTTTTTTTTTAATTCATCCAATTTTTCTTTATTATTATAAGGGTCTAAAACACCAATTAAACACTGATTTTCTTGAAGTTGAGATAAATTTTCGTTTACTGGTAAATTTAATTGAACAACTATATCCCCATTTTCATAAATCTTACTCGTATCTTGTTCAATTACAACGCCCTGTTCTTTATAAAGATTATCGTCAAAACCTAAATGAGTTGCATAGTTTTTTTGAATTTTTACTTCAAATCCTTGAGAAACATATTTCTTTGCAATCTCAGGAGTGATTGCAACTCTTTTTTCAATATTTTTATCTTCTGATGCTGAAACTATTTTCATCTTCTTATATTACAACAAGAATGTAGCCATAAGAATTAAAACTAAAACAACCGCGACAGTTCCCCACAGTACAAATT
>CABXYU010000026.1 GCA_902516625.1 uncultured Pelagibacteraceae bacterium
TACCAGCTAGAACTTTTCAGTGGTCAGATTTGTTTGGTAATTTTTTAGGTGTCATCATTGCAATTTTGATAAAGCAATTTATAAATAAATATGTATCGTTTGATAAATAAATTTTTTATAATCATTATTCTTTTATTAAATGGATGTTCTTCAATTCCAAATAACACGACTAGTAGTTGTTCAATTTTTGATGAGAAATATCTTTGGTATAAGCATGCAAAGAAAGTAGAAAAAAAATGGGGAACACCAATTTATATTCAGTTAGCAATAATAAAAATGGAATCAAATTTTGACTGGTTAGCAAAACCAGCAAGAAAAAAAATTTTTAAAGTTATACCATTTAAAAGACCATCAAGTTCATTCGGTTATTCACAAGCAGTGAAAGGAACCTGGAAACAATACAAAGAAGAAACAGGAAATAAACTTGCAACAAGAGCTAGGTTTAAAGATAGTGTTGATTTTATAGGTTGGTATACGAACAAGACAGAAACCATATTAAAGATTTCAAAAAAAGATGCTTTTAAACAATATCTAGCGTATCATGAAGGTTGGGGAAATTTTAAGAACTACAAAAAAAATAAAAAAGTCATTGGATTGGCAAAAAAAGTGGAGAAACAATCAAATATCTACAAAAAGCAATTATTAAATTGTCAAAATTCACTTAATAAAAATAAATATATTATTTTTTAGATAATTCTTTTTCTAGTTCTAAATCAATTGCATCAATTCTTTTTGTATTTTTTGTTAAAGCTAAATACATTGAAGGAGTAATATATAAAGTAAAAAATGTTGAAATAATCATTCCTCCTAAGATAGTTGATCCTACAGCTAATCTTGAGCCTTCTCCAGCACCAGGACCAATGTTTCCTATTACCAATGGTATCATTGCAATCATTGTGCTAAGTGAAGTCATAATGATAGGTCTGAATCTTACTGCGCAAGCCTCCTTTACAGCCAATTCAATATTTTTTCCAGTTGTTCTGATTTGATTGGCGTAATCAACAATCAAAATACTATTTTTAGTAGAAATACCAATCAGTATAATTAAAGCTATCTGAGAAAAAATATTCACTGAACTATTCAAAAATAAAATAAATACTAAACCACCAAAAATTGCTAAAGGCACAGTTAAAATAATAATGAATGGATGAATAAATGAATTAAATGTAGCTGCCATAACTAAATAAGCAGTTAACAGAGCTAAAGCAAAAATTATGAATAATTCATAACTTGTTTCTTTTATTTCTTCTGATTTTCCTTTCCAAGTAATTTGATTTTCTGGAGCTATATCGTCCATTACATCTTCAAAATATTTAATTGCTTGAGTGAGGGTGTAATCTTCATTAATATTTGCAGAGATAGTTATTGCTCGTTGTCTGTTATATCTTGCAAGTTCTTTTGCAGATCCTTCCTCTTTAAAATTAACAAGGTTTGCTAAAGAGATTAGTTTTCCATTAGTTTCTGAACGCACAAATATTTTTGAAACTCCTTCTTTGTTTCTTCTATCAGATAAATACTGTTGAACAATTATTGGATATTCTTTTCCTAACTTATTAAAGGTAGTAATTTTTTTACCTCCATAAAGTGTTTCAAGTGTTTCACCAATTGACCTTGTTGAAACTCCTAGATCTTTAGCTTTATTTTTGTTTATTATTAATTTTACCTCAGGTTTATTTCTATTATAATCAGACCCAATTCTTGAAAGATTTTTATTTGATCTGAGTTTTCCAATTATTTTTTTTTGTATATTCTCAAGTTCTTCATAAGTACTGCCATAAACAACCATTTGTACAGGTTTGTTATAATTAGAGACTCTTATTGACTGAGGAGAAATTGGGAAAGCAAGAGCTTGTGGTAAAGTCACTATTTTTCCTATAGCTTCTCTTAAAATTTCTTGTTGACCTTTTTCACGATTTTTCCAGTCATCTAGTAAAGCGATTATTATAAAACTATTATAGGAATTAGCAGAATTTCCAAATCCTGGTACTCGCATTATAAATCTTGAATAAGGACTATCCTCACTTTGCAAAAGTGGAATTAGTCTTGCTTCGACCTTTTGAGCTTGTTCTTGAGTGTATTCAAAAGAACTACCTTCGTCTGTTGAACCAATAATTAGGTATGCCCCACGATCTTCCATAGGTAAAAGTTCTTTTTTTGAGAAACTAAATATTAAGATTGATGCGGTAATTATTAAAATTATAAAAAAACTTACACTTTTAGTTTTATTAATAATAACTTCCAAAGTTTCTTTATAAAAACTAGCAAAGTTTAAGAAAATTTTTTCAAATCTTTTAATTAAGGCTTTTTTAGATTTTCCTCTATATAAAAATTTACTAGCAAGCATAGGAGATAATGTTAATGCGACAAAAGAAGATACAACTATAGAAAAAGATAATGCAATAGCTGTTTCTCTAAATAATGTCCCAGAAATTCCCTTTATAAAAATCAACGGTAGAAAAACTGCTAACAAGATTAAAGTAGTTGCAATAATTGCAAATGAAATTTGTTTAGATCCTTTGTATGCAGCAACCAAAGGTGTTTCTCCATTTTCTATTCTTCTATAAATAGCATCTGTCATAATAACAGAGTCGTCTGTTATTATTCCTATCGCTAAAATAAAACTTAGAAGAACAAATATGTTTATAGATAAACCAAAGATATAAAGACCTAAAAAAGATGCTATTAAACTAACCGGAAGAGCAATAGCAGGTACTATCACAGCCTTTAGATTCCCTAAAAATAGATATATTATTAAGACTACCAAAATAAAGGCTATTAATAAAGTTTTATAGACTTCTTCAATTGCAGCTTCTACGTAATTTGCTCTATCAAAAGATACTCTTAAATCAAGCTCTTCTGGAAGAGATTTTTTAATTTCAATTAATCTTTTTTTTATATCATTTGAAAGTTCAACTGTTGATGCCCCACTTCTTGCATAAATACCTATCCCAACTGTTTTTAAATTAATTTGATCTTTAGTTTGTGCTTTAAAAAGTGTTTTTTCTGAAACTGGACCAAAATCAATATTTGCTACATCTGATAATAATATGACTTTATTACCATTTTTTTTAATTGGTAGTTGTTTTATTGTTTTAATATCGTTGTATGATTTATCTAAGTTAAGTGTTAGATCAATATTATCTGCTTCAAGAGTGCCAGCTGGTAGACTAATATTTTCTCCACGCATTGCTGACTCAACTTCTTTAATAGTAAGATCATTTGCAGCAAGTTTGATAGGATCAATCCAAACTCTTATACTTAATTCTCTTAATCCACCAACCCTTATTCTTCCAACATTTTTCACACTTGAAAACTGATCTACTAAATATCTTTCAGCATAGTCTCCTAATTCAAGATCACTCCAAGATGAAGATGAAAGAGATAACCACATAGTAGTTGTGAAACCCGCTGCCCTTTTAAGAATTTGAGGAGGATCAGACTCGTTTGGCAAATTGTCGACTACTCTAGCAACTCTCTCTCTAATGTCGTTTGCAGCATTATCAAGATCAATACTAGTATCGAACTCAACATTAATAGTACTTCTTCCATTTTCAGATTTAGAATCTATATTTTTTATACCTTCAGCACCCCCAATAACATCCTCAACAACTTGAGTAACCTCTTGATCAACGATTGATGCCGAAGCTGATTTATAATCTACCTGAACTTGTACTACAGGGGGCTGGATTCCATTTGGTAATTCTCTTACTGGTAATTTCCAAAAAACAAATAAACCAAAAATAATAAGAATTAGGGACATTACCCATGATACTGTTGGTCTTTTTATACTTAATTCTGTTATGAACATTTATTTAACTATAGGTTTTATTTTTCCTTGAGGTCTGACTTTTTTTAGACCTTCGGCAACAATAATATCTCCGGCATTTAATCCAGAAATTATTTCAATACTTTTGTTTCCTCTAAGACCAGTTTTTACCTCTGTTTTATTTGCAGTATTTTCATCATTTATTAAATATACGTATGATTTATCGCCCTCAACCATTACACTCGTATCAGGAACGCTTAAAGAGTTTCTTAGATTAAATTTAACACTTACCTCTAACAGTGAACCTGAAATTAGATTTAAGTCATCATTTTTAACCTTAATTCTAGCTAAAAGACTTCTTGTATCAGCATTAATTCTACTAGAAACAAAGTCTACTTCACCTGAAAATATTTTATCTTTATAGCTTGATATTTTAACTTCTACTGGAAGGCCTTTTTTTATATGAGCAGAATAATTTTCTGGAATCTTAATATCTGAATATATAATTGAGTTATCATCAAGTGTAATAATTATAATATTATTTGTAACTAGAATGTCCTCAGTAAGACCTGTGTATCCCAACACACCACTAAATGGTGCTATTATATTTCCACTTTTT
>CABXYU010000027.1 GCA_902516625.1 uncultured Pelagibacteraceae bacterium
GGTGATGTGAATCAATTAATTAAATTTGAAAAATTATGTGGTTTTAAAGTTGTTAAACCAAAACCATTGCTAAATGATAAAAAAATAATATCATCCTCTTTAATCAGAAATTTTTTACAGGAAGGTAAATTGTTCCAAGCAAATAAGTTTCTTGGTAGAAAATGGTCTATAAATGGAAAAGTCCAAAAAGGAAAACGCCTTGGTAAAAAAATTGGATTCCCTACAGCTAACATAGATATTAAAAATTATATTTTGGCTTGTCCTGGCGTTTATGCGGTGCAAGTTCAAAGTTCTGTAAAAAAAAAGAATCTTAAAGGAATTGCAAATTTAGGCTTTAGACCAACATTTAATGGAAAAAAAATATTGTTAGAAGTTCATTTGTTCAATTTTTCTGGAAATCTCTACAATAAGTACTTAACAGTAGAATTTAAAAAATTTATAAGAAAAGAAAAAAAATTTGAAAATGTTAATCAACTAAGAAAGCAGATAAAAATTGATTTATTAAAAGCAAAAAAATAAAATGAACAAATCTCAAATAAATCTTCCCAAAACTGCTTTTTCTATGAAAGCAAACTTGCCATCAAGAGAGCCTGAAATATTAAAACTTTGGAATAACATAAATCTTTATCATGAATTGAGAAAATCTAGAAAAGGTGATGAGAAATTTATTCTTCATGATGGTCCTCCATATGCAAATGGAAATATTCATATGGGAACTGCTCTGAATAAAATTTTAAAAGATATAATTGTAAAATTTCATCAGATGGATGGTAAAGATTCAGTTTATGTACCTGGTTGGGACTGTCATGGACTACCTATTGAATGGAAAATTGAGGAACAATATAAGAAAAATAAAAAAAATAAGAATGAAGTTCCTGTCGTAGAATTTAGAAAAGAATGTAGAGCATTTGCAGAAAAATGGATCGAAGTTCATAAAGAACAATTTAAAAGACTTGGTGTATTAGGAGACTGGGAAAATTATTACTCTACAATGAGTTATGATGCTGAAGCTCAAATTGTCAGGGAATTAGGAAAGTTTCTAAAGGAGGGAAGTTTATATAGGGGTTTTAAACCTGTTTTATGGTCAACTGTCGAAAAAACAGCTTTAGCAGACGCTGAGGTAGAATATCAAGATCATAAGTCAGACACTATCTACGCTTTATTTCAAGTTAAATCTTCTAATCTTAGGGAATTAAAAGGAAGCAATATAATAATTTGGACAACTACTCCTTGGACCATTCCTGCAAATAGAGCTTTAGCTTATAATGAGCATTTAGATTATTTGTTAATAAAAATTAAAGATGAAGGTGATTACAAAAATACAGAAATTGTTTTTGCAGAAGCATTATTAGAATCTGCAATTAAAGACTGTGGAATTAAAAATTTTGAAAAATTAAAAAAATTTAAAGGTAAAGATTTTAAAGATACTATCTGCACTCATCCTTTTCACAAACTTGGCTATGATTATGATATACCAATGCTCGAGGCAAGTTTTGTGACCACAGAACAAGGCACAGGTATTGTACATTGTGCACCTAGTCATGGCCCTGATGACTTTAATCTTTGTTTAAATAATGGAATTAAAGCAATTGAAACTGTTGATGGTGATGGAAAATATACAAAAAATGTTTCCCTATTTGAAGGAATTCATATTTTTAAGGCAAATCCAATTGTTATTGAAAAACTAAAAGATCAAAAAAAACTTTTATCAAGTGGTGAACTTGTCCATTCATATCCACATTCTTGGAGATCTAAAGCACCATTAGTTCATAGAGCAACACCACAATGGTTTATTTCAATGGATAGTCATGAGTTAAGAAAAAAAGCCCTGAAGGCTATCGATGAAACAAACTTTTATCCCAATAAAGGAAAAGAAAGATTAAAATCAATGATTGAAACTAGACCAGATTGGTGTGTTTCAAGACAAAGAGTTTGGGGTGTGCCTTTACCAATATTTGTAAATAAAAAAACTAATGAAATTCTAGTTGACGAGGAAATATTTGAAAATATTGCTTCAATATATGAAAAAGAAGGTTCAGACTGTTGGTTTTCAGACGATCCTCAAAAGTTTTTGGGAAAAAAATATAAATCAGGTGATTATAAAAAATTGAGCGATATTGTAGAAGTCTGGTTTGATAGTGGTTCAACACATTCGTTTGTATTAGAAAAAAGAAAAGATTTAAAATGGCCCGCATCAATGTATCTTGAGGGTTCAGATCAACATAGGGGCTGGTTCCATTCATCACTTTTAGAGTCATGTGGAACAAGAGGAAGAGCGCCGTTCGAGGCCATACTTTCACACGGATTTGTTGTGGACGGGAAAGGTCTGAAAATGTCAAAATCTTTAGGAAATGTGATCGCACCAGAAGATATATTAAAAAAATATGGTGCCGATATACTGAGGATATGGGTTGCTTCATCTAATTATGCAGAAGATTTGAGAATAGATTATTCTATTTTAGATCAACACTCAGAATCTTATAGGAAAATTAGGAATACCTTTAGATATTTGTTGGGTAATTTAAATGACATTTTTAGAGAAATAGATTTAGAAAAAATTGATGTAAAAAACTTACCAGAATTAGAGCAATTTATGCTTCATAAAATTTATAATTTAGATTTAAATTTTAATAAATATTTTAAAAATTATGATTTCCATAATTTATATAAAGAACTCCTAAATTTTTGTACAGTTGACCTTTCAGCTTTTTACTTCGATATACGTAAAGATGCTCTATATTGTGATACAAAAGACTCACCTAGGCGAAAATCTACATTAATTTTATTAAACATCATTCTAAATTCATTAATGAAATGGTTTGCACCAATTCTTTCATTTACTACAGAAGAAATTTATCAGTTAGTCTCAAAAAAAACAAAAAGTATACATTTGGAAAAATTTTTAACTTTTCCTAAAAATTTTGAAAATTTAAAATTGTATGATAAGTGGTTAAGATTATTACAGATTAGAGATATTTGTAATTTAAGTATTGAAGAGAAGAGAGCCGCAAAAGAGATTGGATCTAGTCTTGAGGCATCATTAATTGTAAAATTAAAAGAAAGTGACCTAAACTTGATCAATGAGGCAGATCTCTCTGAACTTTGCATAACATCCTCTGTAGAAATTGAAAAAAACTCTTTTGATGATATTCAGGTAATTGCAAACAAAGCCCAGGGAGACAAGTGTCCAGTTTGTTGGAAGATAAGCAAAAAACCTTGTGAAAGACATGGTCAAGATTAGAGAAAATCTTTTTAATTTTTTATTTATACTGATCATTTTTTTTATTGATCGGGTAACCAAGCTGATTATGATTAATTTATACGACTTGCATAGTGAAAAAAATTATTCATTAACTTCATTTATAAATTTAGAGCTAATTTGGAACAGCGGGATAGCCTTTGGATTATTATCTTTTGATAATAGTACTTACTATAATTTTATAACTTTAATAATAATTGTTATTACATTAGTTATTTTCTATATGATGATAAATAGTTTTGGTATTCAAAAATATGGATTTATGATGATTTTTGGAGGTTCGATAGGCAATATCTTTGATAGATTAGTTTACTCATCAGTGCCAGATTTTATAGACATTCATTTTAATAATTTTCATTGGTTTATATTTAATGTTGCTGATATATTCATTACATTAGGACTTTTTATACTAATTTATTTTGAACTATTTAATAATAAAATACATGATTAAAATTTTACAAATATTTATTATTTTTATTTTTTTGCTTGGATGTCAAAACGTCAAGGATGGACTGACACTACAAAAGAAAAGTGGTGCTGATGAATTTTTAGTTAAGAAGAAAAATCCCCTAGTATTACCACCAGAATTCAGTGAATTGCCTACACCAGAAAATAATCTAAAAAAAGAAGATACATCTTCGTCAAATGAAATAAAGCAAATTCTGAAAGAAGGTAAAAATATAACAAATACCCCAAAAGCAACAGGCGATGCTCAAAAGATTGAGCAAAATATTTTAGATAAAATTAAAAATAGATGAAAATATCTAAGAGTGTATCCTTTGAGGGATTTAGATTAAAAGTCCATAAAAAAAATTTAAAAAATCAACTTAAAAAAATTTTAAACAATAAAAACGAAGTAATAAATTCTCTTTGCAAGTCTTATAAAAATTCATACAGCAAAAAAACAATTTTTAAACTCAAAAAATATTCAGAAATATATCTGATTGGC
>CABXYU010000028.1 GCA_902516625.1 uncultured Pelagibacteraceae bacterium
AGGTAAGTAATAATGATAAATATCTTGCTTACTCACTTGATTTAAAAGGTTCAGAATACTATTCGATTTATGTAAGAGATATTAAAACAAAAAAAATTGTAACAGAAACTATATCAAATACATCGGGATCTATATTATTTAGTCTTGATGACAATTATATTTTTTATTCAGAACTTGATGAACATCATAGACCAAGAAAGATTTTTAGGCATAAACTTGGTGAGTCAAAAGAAAAGGACGTTTTAATTTTTGAGGAAAAAACAGAAGCTTTTACGGTAAGTATTGGAATTAGCTCTGATGAAAAATATTATTTTATCACTAGTTCAGATCACAATACATCAGAACAATATTTTTTTAATATAAATGAGAAAATACCAACACCTAAATTAATTCAAAAGAGGGAAAAGGGAATAATTTACAGTGTCAATTCTTGGGATGGCAATTTTTATATGCATACTAATAAAGACGCTGAAGATTTTAAAATTGAAAAATCTGACGATATTAAAAAGAAAAAATGGGAAACTTTTATACCAGCTAAAGATGAAACTTTAATTGGTGGTCTCACATTTCTAAAAAAATGGATTTTAAGGTCTGAAATATCAAATGCATTAGGAAAAATTTTTGTTAAAAATTTGGAAACTAATCATGAACAAGAATTAGTTTTTTCAGAGGAGGGGGTATTCGATGGTGGTATTTCACTTACACAAAAAGATCGAGATACAGATGTGGTATATATTTCTTATTCAACTCCAAAAACACAAAATAGAGTTTATTCTTACAATTTGAAAACAAAAAAAAAACAATTGGTAAAAGAACAAATTATACCTTCGGGTCATAATCCAGATGATTATATAGTAGAAAGATTCGACTGTGAGTCTCATGATGGAAGGAAGGTTCCTCTTACAATTACTAGACATAAAAAAACAAAAATAAATGGTGAGGCTAATCTTTTGCTATACGGATACGGTTCTTATGGAAATTCGATGTCACCAAGTTTTTCCTCAACAAGATTAAGTTTGATTAATAGAGACATCATATGGGTGACAGCTCATATTAGAGGTGGATTAGAGAGAGGCATGAAATGGTGGAAAGAGGGAAAGCTTTTAAATAAGAAAAATACTTTTAAAGATTATATCGCTGTTGCTAAATTTTTAATAGAAAAAAAATATACCTCAAAAGGAAAAATAATAGGAATGGGTGGATCTGCCGGAGGTTTGCTAATGGGCGCAGTAGTTAATGAGGCTCCGGAACTGTTTTGTGGAATTATTATGGCTGTTCCATTCGTAGATAGCCTAACTACTAATCTTGATCACTCTCTACCTCTAACAGTTGGAGAATTTGATGAGTTTGGAAATGCTAAAGAAAACAAAGATCACTTTAATTATATTTATTCATATGCTCCTTATAATAATATTAAAAAAATGGATTATCCCCATATTTTAATTACAACAAGTTTAAGTGATAATAGAGTTCTTTTTGACGAACCTGCAAAATTTACTGCCAAATTAAGAGATTACAAAACTGATAATAATCTTCTTTTACTTAAAACAGAGATGAATGCTGGTCATGGTGGCAAATCTGGAAGAGATGGGGCGATTGAGGAAATAGCTTTAGATTATTCTTTTATTCTAAAAATATCCCAAAAAATAAAATCCAATATTGAAATCTAAAAATTAATACCCATATAATACTTGTATGTCGCCTAATGGGGCATGCGCAAATACTTGCTTAACAAAAGGAGGAAATATGACAAGTAAGGACCTTTCAATATTTAACTCACTAAGACCGTTTTCAATTGGTTTCGATGACATGTTTGACCAATTTGAGAATATGCTTGGTAATGGTGCGTTGACGATGCAATCAAATTATCCACCATATAACATAAGAAAGACTGGTAAGGACAACTATGCAATAGAAGTTGCTCTAGCTGGTTTCAATAAGAAAGATGTTGAGGTTGAATTTGAAGACAATTTATTGACAGTGAGAACAAAAAGTGTTGATAAATCAGAAAACAAAAATGCAGATGGAGAAATAATTCATAAGGGAATTTCTCAAAGACAATTTGCGAGATCATTTACAATTGCTGATGACGTAAAAGTAAATGGTGCAGAACTTAAAGATGGTCTTTTAACAATATCCTGTGAAAGAGTAGTTCCAGAGCACAAGAAGAAAAAGCTTATTGAAATTAAATAATCTTTCCTTACTTGCGGAGATTAAATCTCCGCAGGTAAACTAAAAACACCCTTTTGAAGTAAAGCCAATTACGATTAAGTTAGAATTAGCTTCAAATTTTCTTTCACAAGAAATTCCATATTTTTTAGTTTTATAAATTAATTCAAAGTTACCATTTATATTTTTAAAATCTTCGTCAGGATTACCTAGATCAATCTTGAGAGTATTTACAGATTTACCAATATATTTATCTAATTTTTTATTTTCCTTTTCAACAATCGCATCAGTTTTTTTTTGTACAGTCTGGCATCCTGAAATAAATAAAGCTAAACAAATAGACAGAGTAATTATTTTCAATTTTTTCACTTCTAAATGATAACAAGTAAATAAAGACATAAAAATAAACTTCTGAGTTGAAATTTGTGAATAAAAACCAGTTTTCAAAAGAAATTTTAAAAAGAATCAAATAATCATCATCTATTAGGAGGATAAATGCTTGAAAATTATTTCAACTATAAAAAACATAAAACAGATTTTAAAACTGAGGTAATAGCTGGAGTTACCACATTCTTGACTATGGCATACATAATGTTTTTAAATCCGTTTATATTATCGGGGGAATTCGCCGGACCCGAAAAAGGTTTTTTTGATTTCGGTGCAGTTTATACCGCAACAATATTAGCAACAGCTCTTGCTTGTTTCATAATGGCTTTCTATGGAAAAACTTGGCCAATTGGATTAGCCCCTGGAATGGGTATTAATGCGTTCGTAGCATTTGGTGTCTGTGCTGGTATGGGATATACACCTCAAGAAGCTTTGGGTGCTGTATTAGTTGCTGGTGTATTATTCTTAATAATATCATTAACTCCAATAAGAGCTTGGTTAATTAACTCAATTCCAAAAAGTTTAAAATTAGGAATTGGTGCAGGAATAGGTTTATTTCTAGCAATTATTGGTCTTCAAATAATGGAAGTTGTTGTTGATAATCCAGTAACTTTGGTTCAATTAGGAAACTTAGGAGATCCACTAGTTTTACTTGGATGTGCAACATTCATAGCAATCATCGTTTTAGATAAAATGAATGTTAAAGGGAATATAATTATAGGTATACTCGCTTTTAGTATAATAGCTTGGGCGACTGGTCTGGCAAAATTTAATGGAATTGCTAGCTCTCCACCCCCTATGACATATCTTTTTGAGTTTGATTTATCTGCTGCAATGACTGCTGGCATGTCAACAGTAATTTTTACTTTACTGTTTATTGACTTCTTTGACACTGCAGGAACTTTAACATCAGTTGCTAATGTAGCTGGAAAAGTTGGTAAAGATGGAAAAGTCCAAGATATTAATAAAGCGATGTTATCTGATAGTGTAAGTACAGTGGCTGGAGCAATGATGGGCACAACAACTGTTACAAGTTATGTAGAGTCAGGAGCTGGTGTGAAAGCAGGAGGAAAAACTGGTATGACCTCTTTAGTAATTGGTTTACTATTTCTTGCATGTATATTTTTTGCTCCACTTGCAACAAGTTTACCAAAACAAATTGATGGCGCAGCTTTACTTTTTGTTTCAGTTCTTTTTATTAGAAATATTACTGATATAGAGTGGAACGATATTTCTGAATCTGCTCCAGCGATTCTAGCTATGATCTCAATGCCCTTAACATACAGCATAAGTAATGGTATAGCATTGGCATTTGTATCATATGCTTTGATCAAAATATTTACTGGTAAATTTTCAACTACTTCACCTGCTATTTGGGTTATAGCAATATTGAGTGTTGTTAGTTTTGTGGTTGCTTAAAAAATCTTTAATGGGGCTGATATATTCAGCCCTATTTATTTTTTTTTATAATTT
>CABXYU010000029.1 GCA_902516625.1 uncultured Pelagibacteraceae bacterium
AATATTCTTTTACATGCCAGGCAATAGCTTCACCTTCACGGTCAGGGTCGGTAGCTAATATAATTTTAGATGAGTCTTTAGCTGCATCAGTAATTTCTTTAAGATATTTTTTTGAGAAACTATCAACTTCCCATTCCATTTTAAAATCTTGGTCTGGATCAACTGAACCATTTTTAGAAGGTAAGTCTCTAATATGACCATAACTTGCTAAAACTTTATAATCATCGCCCAAATACTTATTTATTGTTTTTGCTTTAGCAGGACTTTCTACAATGACCAAATTCATAGACTACAAACTACTCAAAACACTTAGATAGTCAATTTAATAAATTTTTGTCTTAGTTTCTTCTTTATTTTTCAATCTTTTGATATTTTCTCTATGAGTAAAAAATATCAATACAAACATAATCGTAAAAAAAATTCCCTGATTAAATTGAGTTAAAATCAATAAATATATCGGTATAGAAGCTGCACTTATTAAAGATGATAACGAGGAATACTTGGAAATGAAAAAAGTTATAAACCAAGTAATAGAAAAGATAATTCCAAAATACATATTTATGGCAAATAAAATTCCAACATAAGTTGCAACACCTTTTCCACCTTTAAACCTTAACCAAATTGGAAAAACATGACCTAAAAAAGCGCATAGAGAAGCAATATATAAAAAATCTTGATAAAAAATTTTTACATAAATAACAGGAGCTACAGCTTTCAAAATATCAAGCACCAATGTTGAATAACCTATTATTTTATTCCCGGTTCTGAGAGCATTAGTGGCTCCAATGTTACCTGAACCAATTTCTCTAATATCTTTTTTTAAAAAGATTTTTGTAAGTATGAAACCGAATGGTACGGAACCCATTAGGTAAGAAATTGTACTGATTAAAAAAATATCCATTCTATAGCTTAAATAATTCTTTTCCTTTTACAAAGGTATTTGTAACTTTACCTTGAAGTTTTTTATCTTCTATTGACGTATTTTTTGATTTTGAGATTAATCTATTTTTTTTTACAATCCATGGTTTGTCAATATCAACTATACATAGGTCTGCGTCATTTCCTATAGAAAGGTTACCTTTATTTATTTTAAGTATTTTTGCTGGATTAGATGTTAGTGCTTTAATAATAGTCTCAAGTTTGAGAGATTCGTTGTGGTATAACTCTAAACTTAAAGATAAGAGTGTTTCAATACCAGAAGCACCAGTAGCTGCTTGAGCAAAAGTTAATCTTTTTGATTCTTCATCTTCGGGCTTGTGATCTGAAACAATTACATCAATCAAGCCATCTTTTAATCCTTGCACTAGAGCCAATCTATCTTCCTCTCTTCTTAATGGGGGAGACAACTTTAAAAAAGTTCTAAAATCTCCAATGTCATTTTCATTTAAGGACAAGTTATTAATCGAAACCCCTGAGGTAAATTTAACAATATTCTTTCTATATTTGATAACTTCAACCGATTTTTGTGATGATAATTGAGATATGTGATATCTACATTTGACCTTCTCTAGCAATGTTAAATCTCTCTCTATTAAAATTCTTTCTGCGATTTCTGGTATGCCTGATAATCCCAATTTAGAGGCAATTATTCCAGAATTTATCATACCATTCTTTGCAAGCTCATAGTCCTCAGCGTGTTGCATTATCAGACAACCTAAATCTTTAGCTGAGTTCATAATTCTTGACATTAATCTAGGATTTTGAATTGTTTTTATTCCATCAGTGAAAGCAATTATCCCTTTACTTTGCAAGAGACCAAATTCTGTCATATTGGTACCTTCAATATTTTTTGTAAGAGAAGCAGATGGAAAAATATTTATTTTTGACTTATCTCTTCCTCTTCTTTTTAGAAAGTCAACTATAGAGACATTGTCGATAATTGGATCAGTATTTGGCATCGTAACTACTGATGTAACTCCACCAGATAATGCCGCACTACTTAAGGTTCTAAAGTTTTCTTTGTATTCATATCCAGGCTCACCAACAAAAACTCTCATGTCTACTAAGCCTGGAAAAATATACTTTCCTTTTAAGTCAATTGGTTTTTCTCTGGTAGGTAGATTATTAATATTTACTTTTTTTCCTATAGCTTCGATTTGACCTTCCTCACTTATAATCAAACCCCCAACTTCATTGATTGAATTATGAGGGTCAATTATGTTAGCGTTTATGAAATATTGTTTTTTCATCATGTACAAAATATCTTTAAACAAGCCATTCTTACAGCTACACCTAGTTCAACTTGTTCTTTAATTACGCTTTTATTTATGTCATCTGCTAATATTGTATCTATTTCTATACCTCTATTCATTGGTCCAGGGTGCATAATTAATGCATCAGATTTAGCATGTTCGAGTTTATCTGGAGTTAAACCGTAATATTCATAATACTCTCTATTTGATGAGAGATATGAACTTGTCATTCTTTCATTTTGTAATCTTAGCATCATGACGATATCACAATCTTTCAATCCTTTTTTCATATCAGTAAAAGTATTAACACCAAATTTTTCAATTTCTTTCGGCATAAGATTTGTTGGAGCAATAATATTTACTTCAGCTCCAAGCATATTAAGAAGATAAATATTTGATCTTGCTACTCTTGAATGTAAAATGTCTCCACATATTGCAATTTTTAATCCTTCAATTTTATTTTTTCGATTTATAATTGTTAAAGCATCTAAAAGAGCTTGAGTAGGGTGCTCTCTTCTCCCATCACCAGCATTTAGCACCGCACAATTTACTTTTTGTGAAAGTAAGTTACAAGCTCCAGAGTCTTGATGTCTAACTACAATAATATCTGGATGCATCGCATTTAAAGTCATGGCTGTATCGATTAATGTTTCACCTTTTTTAATTGCAGAGTTACTTATATTCATAGACATAACGTCTGCTCCAAGTCTTTTTCCAGCTAATTCAAATGAGCTTTGTGTTCTAGTAGAAGGCTCAAAGAATAGATTGATTTGAGTCTTTCCCCTCAAAATATCTATTTTTTTATTTTTACTTTGATTAACTTTTATAAACGCGTGTGCTTCATCAAGTATCAAATTAACATCATTAATTGACAAATCTTGGATACCTAATAAATGTTTTTGGGATATTTTAATAGCTTTATTTGTTTTTATTGCCATTAAAACCAACTCTATAACTATAAATGTCTACAATAGCAAGTATTAATTGTTTAAAAAATCTATCGCACCTTGCAATATAAAAGCAGCTGCATTTTCATCAATTTTCTTTTCTCTTTTGCTCACATTGATATCTAATTGACTAGATAGATTAAAAGCACCAACTGTTGATAACCTTTCATCCCATAGACAAATAGGTATATTTATATTTTCATCAATTTTTTGAGACGTGTCCTTTACTGATTGTGCTGATCTACCTGATGAACCATCCATATTTAAAGGATTTCCAATTATGATTCCTTTAATATTATTTTCATCAATAATCAATTTAAGCTCAACAATTAAATCATTTAGAGTATTTCTGGTTATTGTTTTTAGTGGAGTAGCAATTAATTGTTTTTCATCACAAATAGATACACCAATTCTTTTAGAACCAAGGTCTAAACCTATCAATCTACACTTATCTGAGCGTTTTTTTTTAAATTCTTCTAAAGTGATCATATTGTATATTTCAAACTTAAATGATAGTTTGCGTCATATTTAAATAGCATATGAGTATAGATCTTAAAACAATAAAACATATCTCTAAATTATCAAGAATTTCAGTTGATGAAAAAAAAGCTGAAAAATTAGCTGGTGATTTGAATTCAATTTTTGATTTTATTGAAAAACTTAATGAATTAAAAACAGACAATGTTGAACCGTTAACTTCTGTAGCTGAAACAACATTAAAACTAAGACCTGACGAAGTTAAAAGTAAGAATATTAGAGAGCAAATTGTTAAAAATTCTCCTCAAGATAATGAAGATTATTTTGTTGTACCAAAGGTAATAGAGTAATGTCAGATATAACC
>CABXYU010000030.1 GCA_902516625.1 uncultured Pelagibacteraceae bacterium
TTCTTTACCCATTTTTTCAAGAGCTGCTTTACCAACATAATCTCCTTTTTTATTCCATTCACCTTTTCCTGATAATGAAACTTGGTATCCAAGATTACATTGATATGGATTGTGTTGTGCATCCATATCTTGACCCCATGACAAAATTCCAGCCTGAATTCTTCTATGGTGAGCTGGGGCAATTACCATTAGATTATGTTTTTTACCTGCATCAAGAACTGCATTCCACATATCTTCAGCATATAAAGTTGAGTCTCTTAAATAAATTTCATAACCAGCTTCTCCAGAAAAACCAGACTGTGAGATTACACAACTTCTACCACCAACTTTTACTTCAGCCAGTCCATAAAAAGGCATGTTATCAAAATCAACTTGATCACCACAAAGATCTTTCATCAGTGCTTTCGATTTTGGTCCTTGAATCTGAACTGGGCTGACATCTATTTCGTCAACTGTGCAATTAAATCTGCCATCTGCATTCACACCTTGTAGATACATTCCTATATCTGAGTCTGATAAAGAAAACCAAAATTCATCTTTTGAAATTCTTAAAAGAATAGGATCATTTAATACTCCACCATAGGCATTGCATAAAATTACATATCTAGCTCTCATTGGTGAAATTTTTGTTGCATCTCTCGTTATTACATAATCAACAAACTTTTCAGCATCTGGTCCTTTTACTTGAATTTGTCTTTCGACAGCAACATTCCACATTGTTACATGGTTTACTATTGCATCATATTCAACCATTGCTCCACCATCTTCAGGTTTTACATAACCTCTAGGATGATATATACGATTGTATACTGTTGCTCTCCAACATCCTGCTTGCATTGATAAATGCCAATAAGGTGATTTTCTTACCCTTGTTGAAATTAACATTTCAACTTTTGTTGGACCGCTTTGTCTTAAATTATATGGTACTTTCCGATCTGATTGATCAACAGAAGTAACATGCTTTAGTTTAGTATAGTCAAATTCTTTAGACATAACTGTTCTCCTTCAACCACTTGTTAGTTTCCTTCAAGCCGCCGAATGTATAAATGTGGAAGAAATCTGTATGCGATTTAACTTTCCCAATTAAATCATTAGGGTCTTTAGGTTTCAATAAATCTAACGCCTTAGTAAAATTAGATTTAAGAAAGTTAAGGGAATTTTTTGCTCCAACAATATTAGCGAATTTAATTAAGCTAGATATTTTTAGAGGGCCAGTAATTCCCACATGCACTGGTACGCTTTGTTTAGAAATAAAATCTATAATAGGCTGGGGATCTAGTAACCATTGAGTTACAATATAGTCAGCGTAAGGCTTTTTATCTATCATAGCTTTTTCTAAATCTGAATCGGATATATCAGGACTCCCCTCTGGGTGTCCAGCAATTCCTACAGTCATCTTCTCAAAATAACCAGTCTCTAAAAGTTGAAACGAGCTGTCAAATTTTCCCATTGGTTCTCTTCCGCCACCGATCACCAAAACTTGTTTAACCCCACCGTCTTTACATCTAGAAACATAATCTTTTAGCTGTTTTTCATCTTGTATTGATCTTGCGGGAAAGTGAGGAACAGGATTAAAACCCTTTTTAACTAACTCAACTGCCTGTTGAGCTGTTTCTTTATAATCACCTCCAGGCAACATTGTAATGTAAATATCCTTAACGGAAGGGACAGTTTCTAAATCGGTTGTTGGTCCTATTTCTAAAGAAAAATTCATTTTTCAGATCATTATCTTTTTTCAAAAAGCTGTCAAAGAAATTCATCACGCAGTTTGCTCGAAATATCTTGCTCAAAAATTGTGGTCATGATAATTTTTTTTGTGGACAGTATTCTAAAAAATAAAAAGCTTTCAAAATTAATTAATCTAAAAAAACTTGAGCGAGTAAATAAGCCGATTGAAGCAGCAAATGGCCTCCCTAATGAGTGTTACACTAAAGAGGATTATTTAGCCTACGAGAGAGAGAAAATTTTCTTTAATAAATGGACTGTTATTGGAGTTGGTAGCTCAATTCCAAACGTTGGAGATGTTATTCCATACAATCTGCTCGGGATTCCATTAATAATCTTGAGAGGAAAAGATATGAAGATTCGGGTTTTTCATAATGTTTGCAGTCATCGGGGTTTTAAACTTATTGATAAACCATGTAATTTAAAAAACGTAATTAGATGCCCCTATCATTCTTGGTCATATGACTATAAAGGAAATTTAGTAGCAACTCCACACATTGGAGGCTTAAACGTTCATCATTCTGAAAAATTTAACAAAAACAAAAGTAGCCTAAAAAAAGTAAAAACAAAAATATGGATGGATATTATTTTTGTTAACATCAATTCAAATGAAATTGAGTTCGATGATTACATTAAACCATTAGAAGAAAGATGGTCTAAATTTATTAAAAAAGATGATCAAAAACTTATAGTTCACTCAAAGGACTTTGGATATTTCAATCTTGAAGTTAAAAGTAATTGGAAATTTGCAATTGAGAATTACTGTGAAAGTTATCATTTACCAACTATTCATCCAGAATTAAATAAAGTTTCTAATATTAATGATCATTATCATATTCAAGGATTACCCAATAGATTTGCTGGTCAAGGCAGCAAGAAATATGATCAATCAATGAAAGGTAATAAAAAATTTAATACCTTTCCTAATTGGGATAAAGATTGGTTAAAAAATTCAGAATACGTAGCACTATTCCCAAATGTTATGATAGGTTTGCATATTGATCACTTTTATGTTTTTTGGTTAGAACCAATTGCAATAAATAAAACAATAGAGCATATGCAGATGTACTATATCGGAAACGACAGTGCAAACGGAGAAGATTTAAAGGAGTTAAGAAAACAAAATGCGAGGTTTTGGAAAGATGTCATGATTGAGGACATTAGTGCTATTGAAGGAATGCAAGATGGAAGAAATTCTCCGGTATATAATGGTGGAAATTTTTCACCAGTGATGGATCAACCAACTCATCAATTTCACAAATGGGTTGCTGAAAGTTTAATATAATATGAAAATAATTCTGATTATGGGCTTGCCCGGTTCTGGAAAAACAACATTAGCAAATGAACTTGGTCCATTGCTTAAAGCAAAAAGATTGAACGCAGATGAAGTAAGGAAAGAAGCAAACGATTGGGATTTTTCTGAGGAAGGTAGAAAAAGACAAGCAAAAAGAATGGCAGATTTTGCAAAAAAACTTAAGGATGAAGGAAATTTTGTTGTAGCAGATTTTATTTGTCCAACACCAGAGGCTAGAGCATTATTTCCTGCTGATTATATAATATGGATGGATACAATTAAAGAGGGGAGGTTTGAAGATACTAATAAAATGTTCGTCAAACCAGAAAAGTTTGACTATCATGTAACCACTATGGATGCTAAAAATTGGGCACCAAAAATTTTAAAGGAGATAGAATAATGTCGTATGAATGGGATAATAAAAAACCAACAGCGCAAATGCTTGGTAGATGGCAACCATTTCATGATGGGCACTACACTTTATTTAAAGAAATAATAAAAAAAACTGGCCAGGTATGTATTCAAATTAGAGATGTTCAAGGTGTAGATGATAACCCATTTGATTTTGAAACTGTAAAAAAGAATATTGAGGATAGATTAGATCCAGAATTTAAGGGAAGATTCAAAATTATGTTAGTACCAAATAT
>CABXYU010000031.1 GCA_902516625.1 uncultured Pelagibacteraceae bacterium
TTCAGCTATAGAAACAAGATATGGAAGCGGATATAGGTGGAATGTTAGTTAATGCTTGGTAACTTTTTAAAAAATTTATCCATTCTAAAAAAATTTTTATTTATAAACTTTGTTTTTTTTACAATTATTGGCTTATTCACATTTATTTATTTAAAAAATGTTCAACCAAATTTAATAAAAAAAAAATCATCAAACCATATTGAGGTTATCAATAATACAATTGATAATCTTACAAGATTGAATGTAAAATTTGTTGAGGAAGACATAAGAAGTTTTTTATTTTCAACAAGATTTCTTTTTCAAAATTTAGATAGGGTAATATTTTTTGATAATAAATTAAATCTTGTAGGAGATACAGATACTCTTGATCTAGATCCAAGATCCTTTACAACAAGACTTGATACAGTTGAATTAGAAATACTGAATGAAAAAAAAACAAAAGAAATCACAGAGAAAAAAAATATTGATGTAGGAGATAATAATTCTGTATCGTTAAGAGACATATTATTTAATTATGCAGCATCAAAAAATTTTGGAATTCCTTTCACTTTTACTCAAGAGGAATTTAATAAATTTAAATTAACGACTATCAAAAATGTAATGCAAAATGGTGAAAATATGGGCTATTTAGCGATCACTGAAAACGCAAACGATATTAAGGCTGCAATTGATGAAAGAAAATCTTTTATTATTAGAACTGCATTTGCTGTTGGATTGGTGATTTTGATTTTTTCATTTGTTTTAAATAGATATTTTTTAAAGCCTATCAAGAATTTAGTAAGCTATACAAAGACTATTAAAAATAAAAATCCCAAAACTACCAATATAGAAAATCTTAAGTTGAGAAATGATGAGCTTGGTCTTTTATCAAACTCACTAGACGATATGACGTTAGAGTTGCAAAAAAGAATCACACATGCAGAAAATTTTTCAACCGATCTTGTTCATGAAATAAGAAATCCACTTGCCTCACTTAAGAGCGCTTCTGAAATTCTTCACGATACTACAGATATTAATCAACGAATAAAATTGATAGATATTTTAAGTCATGATGTTCAACGCATCGAGAGACTAATTACAGATTATTCGCAAATCTTGAAAGATGAAGTTGCTCTAAGCAGAGAAAAAATCAAAAAAATTGATATTGAGCCAATTATTAAATCTGTTGTTGAAGACTTTAATAATCTTCATAAATTAAAAAAAGGAATTAAAATTTCCTATGAAAATGATGGTAAAAATAAATATTTCATTAATGGTATCGAAAATAGAATAGAACAAATAATTGCAAATTTGCTTGATAATGCAATTTCATTTAGCGAAGAAGATAAAGACGTTTTAGTAAAAGTATCAAAGTCGAATAATAAACAAGTAGTTATAAACATTTTAGATGAGGGACAGGGCTTTAAAGAAAGTGATACTAATAAAATATTTAAAAGATTTTATAGCAATAGACCTGATAAATTTGGGCAGCACTCAGGGCTAGGTTTGAATATTGTTAAAAATTTGGTTGATTTGCATAATGCTACAATCAAAGCATCCAATAGAACAGATCAAATGGGTGCTAACATGGAAATTGTATTCCCAAGGGTATAAAGAGTTCTATTGATTAATTAATCCTTTATTGTTAGAAAACCCATCATGGAAGATTTCAAAGTAAAAGATATATCTCAAGCTGAATTTGGACGTAAGGAAATTTCTATTGCAGAAAGTGAAATGCCTGGGTTAATTGCACTTAGAGAAGAATATTCAGGCAAGTCTCCTTTAAAAGGTGCAAAGATAATTGGCTGTCTCCATATGACAATTCAAACTGCAGTTTTGATAGAAACACTAGTTGACCTTGGAGCTGAGGTCAGATGGTCCTCTTGTAATATCTTTTCTACGCAAGATCATGCTGCAGCAGCTATAGCAAAAGCAGGGGTGCCCGTATATGCCTGGAAAGGTGAAACAGAAGAGGAATATCTTTGGTGTATCAAACAGACCATTAAAGGAAAAAAAGATTGGAAACCTAACATGTTGTTAGATGATGGTGGAGATTTAACTGCTATAATGCACAATGAGTATAATGATCTATTAAAAGATGTAAGGGGAGTATCCGAGGAAACTACCACTGGTATAAAAGCCTTGAATAAAATGGAGAGAGAAAATTCATTAATGATTCCAGCAATTAATGTAAATGACTCAGTTACTAAATCGAAATTTGACAACTTATATGGATGTAGAGAAAGTCTAGTTGATGGTATTAGAAGAGCAACTGACGTAATGATGTCAGGAAAGATTGCAATAGTTGCAGGTTTTGGCGATGTCGGAAAAGGTAGTGCTGCTTCTTTAAGACAAAGTGGGGCAAGAGTTTTGGTAACTGAGGCTGATCCAATATGTGCACTTCAAGCAGCAATGGAAGGTTATGAGGTAGTTTTAATGGATGAGGCAATAAGTAAAGCAGATATTGTTGTTACCGCAACTGGAAATAAAGATATTGTGACAGCTGATCATATGAGAGAAATGAAAGATAGAGCTATTTTGTGCAATATTGGTCATTTTGACAATGAAATTCAAGTTGAAGCATTAAAAAACTACAAATGGACAGAGATTAAACCTCAAGTACATGAAATAGAATTACCTAGTAAAAAAAGAATAATTCTTTTAGCAGAAGGAAGGCTTGTGAATTTAGGATGCGCAACAGGCCACCCAAGCTTTGTAATGAGTGCCTCATTTACAAACCAAGTGATCGCTCAAATTGAGCTTTGGAACAACCATAAAAATTATGAAAAAAAAGTTTATGTTTTACCTAAGCATCTTGATGAAAAAGTAGCAACCCTGCACCTAAAAAAAGTTGGTGCTAAATTGACAAAACTATCAAAGGATCAAGCCGACTATATAAGTGTTGGTGTAGAGGGTCCTTTTAAACCTAATGCCTATCGCTACTAGCAGTGAACGAATAAATTTATTTTCGGAAAATAAAACAAAAGAATTGGCTAATAAAATTTCATTAAACTTAAGGATTAATGATATAGTTTTTTTATATGGAGAAATGGGTGTAGGAAAAACCACTTTTACAAGATATTTAATTAATGAACTTCAAAAAAAAAATAATTTAAAAGAAACTGAAGTAACCAGCCCTACTTTTAGCATATTAAATGAATATTTAATTAAGAAAATAAAGATTAATCATTATGATTTATTTAGATTGAAATCTTCAGCGGAATTAAAAAATTTAGATTTATTTTCAGATAGAGCGAATTCAATTACAATTGTTGAATGGCCGGAAATTATTAAGGAAAAACCACAAAATTTGATAGAGTTAAAATTTAAATATGAAAAAAATTATGAAAAAAGGTCTGTCCAAATAAAAGGATTAGACTTGTTATTTAAATGAAAAATTTAGAAAAAATTAAAGG
>CABXYU010000032.1 GCA_902516625.1 uncultured Pelagibacteraceae bacterium
AAGCATTTAAGGACGAGGAAGAAATTAAAAATCATATATTGTTTATTAAAAAAGAAATTACTGTGTCAAATAAGTCTCAAAGAATGATTGAGTTAAAAAATTGGATAGATAGTATAAACTAAATTAAAAATGTTAAGTTATATTTTACCTTTTATTATTCTTATTTTAATTGTCGTCTTTATTCATGAATATGGACATTATTATTTTGCAAAAAAATTTGGAGTAGGTGTTACTGATTTTTCTATAGGTTTTGGTAAGGAAATTTTTGGTTGGAATGATAAATCTGGCACAAGATGGAAAATATGCTGGATACCTTTAGGAGGATATGTAAAGTTTTTTGGAGATAGAAATGTATATTCTCAAGCTGATCACAAAGAAATTTTAAAAAAATATAGTGAAGAAGACCAAAAAAAATTATTTACCTTAAAACCTTTATATCAAAGAAGTTTAATTGTTTTTGGAGGTCCTTTGGCAAACTTTTTATTAGCTTTAGTTATTTTCTTCTCAATTTATACTTTCGTTGGTAAAGACTTTACACCAGCTGTTATTAATGAAGTCCAAAAAGATAGCCCTGCTATGGCTGGAGGATTAAAACAAAATGATATAATTTTAGAAATAGATGGTAACAAGGTTGAGAGCATAATGGATGTTTCTAAATTCATTACCATGTCAACTGATGAAATTATAGATTTTAAAGTAAAACGTTCATATGATGAGTTATTTTTAAAAGTTAAACCCAATATTGTTACAGGTGAAGACAATTTGGGAAACAAAATTAACAAAAGAATAGTTGGTATAAAGTTAGGTGCTTACAATAATAAGATTAATCATGTTAAATTAGGACCTGCACAAGCTATATACCATGCTGCTCATGAAGTTTATTTTGTAGGCATTTCTTCCTTAAAATATATTGGTGCTATGATTTTTGGTAAAGCTGACACTTCTCAATTAGGAGGTCCAATAAGAATTGCTAAAATTTCGGGACAGGTTGCAGAATTTGGTGTTTTGGCATTTATCAGTATGATGGCATATATTTCAATTAGTCTTGGCTTAGTAAATTTATTTCCAATACCAATGCTGGATGGAGGACATTTAATGTTTTATACTTTTGAAAAAATTTTGGGGCGCCCCTTATCTCAAAAAACTCAAGAGGGTTTTTTTCGAATCGGTATGTTTGTATTGCTATCATTAATGTTTTTCACTACTTTTAACGACTTAAAAGACCTTGGATTACTAAACTAAATAATTTTTTTATTTTTCAAAAAAGTCAATAAAATCAACATTTATTTACTGTTACACAATATATTGTGTATAAGTTTAATTAATATACTAAAAAAAGTCTTGATTTATCAGCACTTTTGATAAAAATACAAATAACCTAATAAAACCGGAGCTAAAATGAATAAAAAACAATTAGTGGTCAAGCTTTCAGGAGCTTTAAATCTAAGTAAAGCTGATGCTGAAAGAACTTTTGACACAATTACCAACACTATTTTAGACGCTTTAAAAGCTGATGATTCAGTTAAAATCGCTGGATTTGGTACTTATAAAGTAGCTAAAAGAAAAGCAAGAGTTGGAAGAAACCCAAGAACAGGGGAGCAGATTCAAATAGCTGCTTCACAAAAGGTTAAGTTCTTACCTGCTAAAGCTTTAAAAGAAGTATTCAACAAATAATATTTTCTTAACAGCCTTAATGTAAAAAAATGCATTAAGGCTGTTTCTATATGCAAAAACTGCATACCCATTTTTCGTAATCAACGTTGGTTTTTTTTATTTTTTGAAAATATAAAACTTTTAAAAGGAGGTCTTATGACAAAATTATTAAAAAAACTAAGTGCACCGTTCATTAGTATAATTTTATTACTAAATATGAGCAGTGCCGTTATGGCAGAGACCACAGTATCTGCTGAAGTAGGGTTTATTTTTAACACTCTATTATTTTTAATTTGTGGGTTCTTAGTAATGTTTATGGCCGCAGGATTTGCAATGTTAGAATCAGGAATGGTTACATCAAAAAGTGTTTCTGTTATCTGTGCAAAAAATATAGGTTTGTTTTCTATAGCAGGGATAATGTTTTGGCTGGTTGGTTATAACTTAGCCTATGGTATCGATCCAGGTGGATATATCGGAAAATTTATTCCATGGGCTGATGGAAGTAAAATAGGGACAGGATATTCTGATGGATCAGATTGGTATTTTCAAATGGTTTTCTGTGCAACAACAGTTTCAATTGTATCAGGTACAATGGCAGAAAGAATTAAATTATGGCCATTTTTCGTATTTGCTGCAATTCTTTCTGGAATTATTTATCCAATTGTAATGGGTTGGCAGTGGGGTGGAGGCTGGTTAGCAGAATTAGGGTTTTCTGATTTTGCCGGTTCAACTCTTGTACACTCAACTGGTGGTACAGCTGCTTTAGCTGGTGCAATGATTATTGGTCCTAGACTTGGAAGATTTACAAAGTCTGGTACTCCAGCTCCACTTAAGCCATTTGCAGCTTCATCAATACCATTAGTTACAATTGGTGTATTTATTTTATGGTTAGGTTGGTTTGGTTTTAATGGTGGTTCACAATTAGCCATAGGAACTGCTGCTGATGCAATTGCTGTATCTAAAATCTTTATTAATACATTTTTAGCTGGAGCTGGTGGAGTGCTTGGAGCAGCCATTATTACCAGATTACATTTTGGTAAAACAGATGTAGTACAAATGTTAAATGGATGTATTGGTGGATTGGTTGCAATTACAGCTGAACCACTATTACCAACACCTTTTGCTGCAATATTAATTGGTGCAGTGGGTGGATTAATTGTGGTGTATGGTACAAAATTACTATTCTCATTACAAATTGATGATGTAGTTGGCGCTATACCTGCACACTTATTTGCTGGAATTTGGGGTACATTAATTGTTCCTGCTACAAATTCTGGTGCAAATTTTAGCACTCAGTTAATCGGTGTATTATCGGTAAATATATTTGTATTTATAGTCGCTTACATACTGTTTAAAATTATTAAAGCAACTATAGGCCTAAGGTTAAGTAAAGAAGGTGAAACCAAAGGTACTGATGTAACAGAAACTGGCGTTATTGCTTATGCAATACGAGACTAATTGTTAACAATAAAGGGGTCCTTCGCTCCTGTAGTGTCTCAAAAGATCACACTCATCGAAGGGCCCCTTAAATTTCCTCTTAGTTTATAAAAGCCCTTTTAACAAGGGCTTTTATTTATTCTCATCCCAAACTTTTTTCCAATTAAAATTTGGAGG
>CABXYU010000033.1 GCA_902516625.1 uncultured Pelagibacteraceae bacterium
AGAAAGAAGACTTCAATTAGGAGGATTTATTCCAGAGAGAACTACCTATGCTAAATCAATTAAAGCACCTCCTAAAGATATTTTTGAAAATATGAAAGTTTCAACTGGCAAAAAAGAAATGTCTACTACAATGGCATTAGTGAGAATGCTAACAAATCTTCTGAGAGATAAAAATGTAGCACCCCGATTGGTCCCTATTATTCCAGATGAGGCTAGAACATTTGGTATGGAAGGTTTTTTTCAAAAAGTTGGAATATATGCCCATGAAGGACAAAAATATGAACCTGAAGATTCTGCCCAATTGAGCTCTTATAGAGAGGAAAAAAGTGGACAGGTTTTAGAAGAAGGAATTACAGAAGCAGGAGCGATGTCATCATGGATTGCTGCGGGAACTTCATACACAAATCATGATATTGAGATGATACCTATTTATCTTTTTTACTCGATGTTTGGATTTCAAAGAATCGGAGATCTAGCATGGGCAGGTGCTGACAGTCAGTCTAGAGGATTTTTAATTGGAGCAACAGCTGGAAGAACAACTCTAGCAGGGGAAGGTCTACAACATCAAGATGGTCATAGTCATCTTATGGCATCAACAATTCCAAATTGTGTATCGTATGATCCAACCTTTCATTATGAATTAGCAGTCATTTTTAGAGATGGATTAAAAAGAATGCACGAAAAAAAAGAGAATATTTTCTACTACATTACGACTATGAATGAAAATTACTCTCATCCAGCTATGCCTAAAGATAAGTCCTGTGAAGAAGGAATTTTAAAGGGCATGTACAAAATCAAGGAGTTTAATAAATTTAAAAAAACTAAAATTCAATTTTTGGGATCTGGCACAATTTTAAGAGAAATGATTGCAGGTGCCGAAATATTGCAAAAAGAATATCGAATAGATAGTGAGATTTGGAGCGTAACAAGTTTCAATGAATTAAGAAGAGACGGCTTAGAAGTTGAAAGATATAATCTTTTAAATCCGGATAAGGAACCAAAGAAGTCATATGTTGAAAAATGTTTAGGTAAAACTGAAGGGCCTATTTTAGCTGCTTCAGATTACATGAGAATGAATTCAGATCAAATTAGACCCTATGTTAGTAAAAGTTTTTATTCACTAGGAACAGACGGATTTGGACGAAGTGATACTAGAAAAAATTTAAGAAATTTTTTTGAAGTTGATAAGGAGCATGTCGTTACTTATGGATTAAGTGTATTAGCTAAAGAACAGCTTATAGCATCAAAGTACGCTAAAGAGGCAATCAAAAAATACAAAATAGATGTTAATAAACCAATGCCAACAAAATTATAATGTCAGAAATTGAAATTAAAGTACCCAATATCGGAGATTTTAAGAATGTAGAAGTGATTGAGGTTTTAGTTTCCGAAGGGCAAATTTTAAAAAAAAATGATCCTTTAATTACAATAGAGAGTGACAAATCTAGTGTAGAAATTCCCTCAAATTTTGAGGGTAAAATTAAAACTTTAAAAACAAAGGTTGGAGATAAAGTTTCAGAGGGCGACCTAATCTTAATTTTAGAAAATATTAATGAAGCACTGGAAAAAGTTGAAAAAAAAACTTTAATTGAAAAAAAGATTAAAAAAACCCAGGAAATAAAAAAAGAGCCTCAAAAAATATTAAATGATCAAAATAAAGATTTAAATATATCATCTGCAAGTCCAAAAGTTCGAAAATTTGCGAGAGAACTTGGCGTTGATATTAACCAAGTTGTAGGAAGTGAGCGTAAAGGCAGAGTTATTGAGAGTGATGTAAAATTATTTGTAGCTTCGAAATCTCATAATTTAATTAACAATTATAATAAAAGTAATGAAAAGATAAAACAAGAATACTCTCATTCAGAATTTGGAGAAGTAGAAATAAAAGATATACCAAGAGTAAAAAAATTATCATCAAAATACTTGATGAATTCTTGGACAAATATTCCTCATGTAACCAATCATGATGAAGCAGATATCACAGAGCTAGAAGATTTTAGAACATCACTGACCGATATTTATACTGGAGAAAAAAAAAAAATTACACCTTTAGCTTTTATAGTCAAAGCCTTGACCGCTTCATTAAAAAAATTTCCTAATTTTAATAGTTCTATCGATGATATTGATAGTGGAAAAATGACTGAAAAAAATATTATCATATTGGAATAGCAGTGGATACTCCGCACGGTTTAATGGTTCCTAAACTAAGAAATGCAGACAATAAAAATATTAATCTTATAAGTTCTGAACTTAAAAATCTTAGTGATCAATGTAGAAATCTTAAGATTGATAAAAAAGAATTATTTGGTGGATCCATGACAATAACAAGTTTAGGTGGAATTGGAGGATCATTTTTCACACCTATAATAAATTTTCCTGAAGTTGCAATATTAGGAATCGGAAGAGCTGTAAAAAAACAAGTTTTCGTTGATGGAAAATTTGTTACTAGAATTATGTTGCCATTATCATTGTCCTATGACCATAGAATTATCGATGGAGCAGAAGCCGCTCGTTTTAACAATGAGTTAAAAGAAAATTTAGGAAAGAACTTTGCTTATAAATTAGCAGTCTAAAAAAAATTATGTCTAAAACAGTCTCATTATTAAGTGCATTATTATGCACATTTATTTGGGGAACTACTTTTATTGCCCAGGATACGGGTATGGACAATATAGGTCCTTTTACTTTCAACGCAGTAAGATTTTTTGTCGGATTTTTAGCAATTATTCCTCTTGTTTTTTTATTTGAGTTAAAAAAATTTAGATCAGAGTTTAAATTAGATTTCAAAACTTTTGCTACACTCTCTTTTTTAATCGGATTATCACTTTTTTTAGGCTCAGCATTACAACAGGTTGCTCTTTTGTATACCGATGTTGCAAATGCTGCTTTTTTTACAATTTTCTATGTCCCCATGGTGCCAATAATAATTTTTTTATTTAAAAAAAAATCAATACATTGGAGTGTGTGGCCCTCTGTAGTTCTATGCTTAATTGGTGGTTATTTACTTACCAATTTTCACGATGCAACTGTAAGACTTGGTGATACACTTGTTGTATTAGGAGCTTTGTTTTGGAGCACTCATATTATTTTTACTGGAATAATAGTTACAAAATATGATTTACCCTTAACTTTAGGCGCTATTCAAACTTTATTAGTAGCCTTATTTTCTTTTGTGATAGGGTTTATTTATGAAGAATTTATAATCGAGAATATTTTAAATGAAATTGATTCAATTTTATATGCTGGAATTCTTTCAGGG
>CABXYU010000034.1 GCA_902516625.1 uncultured Pelagibacteraceae bacterium
AATCTTTTTATTGCTTTTTAATACCATAATTTGAATATTCTAGATATTAATATAATACTTATTATCATTAAACTGATTATATTTTCATGAAACTAACTACAGAACAGATAGAAGAAATAAAAAACCAACAAAAACAAAGTAACCAAACAAAAAGGGTTACTGCACCCGAGTTAGAAAAAATTTTATACGAGGCATTACCAGCTTTAGACCACGGCTTTGTTAGAGTGGTTGATTATATGGGCGATGATACATCAATAGTTCAGTCAGCAAGAGTTTCTTATGGCAAAGGTACCAAACAAGTTTCTACCGACCAAGGCTTAATTAAATATTTAATGAGGCATTGGCATAGTACTCCATTTGAAATGTGTGAAATTAAGTACCATGTAAAACTTCCTATTTTTATTGCAAGACAATGGATTAGACATAGAACTGCTAATGTTAATGAATATTCAGCAAGATACTCAATTTTAGATAAAGAATTTTATTTACCAAACTCTGAAAATTTAGCTGCTCAATCGACTAGTAACAGACAAGGAAGAGGTGACGTCCTTGAAGGAGATCAAGCAAAAAAAGTTTTAGAACTTCTTAAAAATGATGCAGAAAGAACTTATGAAAATTACGAAACAATGCTTAATGAAAGATATGATGGTTCAACAATTGATGAAAATAAAAAAGGGTTAGCAAGAGAGCTTGCAAGAATGAATTTAACTTTAAACACTTACACCCAATGGTATTGGAAAACAGATCTTTTAAATTTAATGAATTTTTTAAGATTGAGAGCAGATCATCATGCTCAATATGAAATAAGAGTTTATGCGGATATAATGTTAGATACATTAAAAAAATGGGTACCAATTACATTTGATGCTTTTATGGATTATAGAGTTGGTGGAACGGAGGTATCAGCTAAAGGAAAGATAATTTTAAATAAATTTATTAAAGGAGAGGAGGTTGAACCTGAAAATTCTGGCTTATCAAAAAGAGAATGGAATGAATTAATGACTGCTTTTGATCTCAAAGATAAGTTGATTTAATCTTTTTTGCTAATTCAAGATATATTTTTGAAATTTCATTTTCTGCATCAGCTTCAACTATTGGTTTTCCCTCATCACCACATCTTCCAACTTCAGGACTAATTGGTATTTCACCTAAAAATTCCTTATTAAATTCTTCAGCTGTCTTTTTTACACCACCATCTCCAAAAATTTTATATCTTTTACCATCATCCCCATTAAAAAAACTCATGTTATCAATTAAGCCTAAAATTTTTACGCCAAGTTTATCAAACATTTTAATTCCTCTTTTTACATCTAATAAAGCTACTTCCTGAGGAGTAGAAACTATTATCGCACCATCCATTTTTATTTCTTGAGAAAATGTTAATTGTGTATCCCCAGTTCCTGGTGGCATATCAACAATTAAAAAATCTAAATCTTTCCAGCTAACTTTTTGAGTGAAAGTTTTAATTGCACTGGTGACCATCGGACCACGCCAAATCATGGGTGTTTGTTGATCAGTTAAAAAACCAATTGACATACACTGTATATCATATTTTGTTATTGGCTCTAATTTTTGCCCATCACTTTTTGGCTTATCATCAATTCCAAACATTTTAGGTATGGAGGGCCCATAAATGTCAGCATCTAAAAGTCCGACTTTTAAACCAATTTTTTTCAAAGCTAATGCCAGATTTGTGGCAAAAGTAGATTTTCCTACCCCTCCTTTTGCACTTGAGATTGCAATTGTGAATTTAGTTCCAATTATTGGATTTTTTTTAAAATTTTTTGGCCTTAAATTGCCCTTACTTGCGGCACTTAGTTCAGGTTTTTTGTCATCCATATTTTGATCTTAACTTGTTTTTAACGAATTAGACACTATATAGATACCGTATGTCTGATGATTTTCAACAAAGAGGTGATAGTCCTTGGGGGTCACCCCCAGGTGGAGGTGGAAACGGCTCAGGAAGAGGACCAACCCCGCCTGATATTGACAAAATAATTAAAGACATTCAGGATAAAATAAAAAAATTTTTACCTGGCGGAAGTTCTTCAGGTGGTAAACAAGCAATTTTGATTTTAATAGTTTTAGGATTTGTTTGGCTTGCTAGTGGTCTCTACAGAGTTTTGCCCGATGAACAAGGAGTTGTCTTAAGATTTGGTAAGTTTATTAAAACTACTCAACCAGGTTTAAATTATCATATTCCTTTTCCAGTAGAAAGTGTGCTTACTCCAAAAGTGACAAAAGTTAATAGAATTGATATAGGATTTAGATCTGAGAGAGATACTGGTTTTTCGTCTCAAGGAGGTGTAGCTGATGTTCCTCAAGAGAGCTTGATGTTAACTGGTGATGAAAATATAGTGAACATAGATTTTTCAGTTTTTTGGGTTATTAAGGATGCTGGAAATTTTTTATTTAAAATTCAAGATCCTGAAGGTACTGTAAAAGCTGCTGCAGAGACAGCTATGAGAGAAGTAATTGCAAGATCAAATATTCAACCAATTTTAACAGAAGGTAGATCTGTAATTGAGACAGATACGCAGGAAATTATTCAAAAAATTTTAGATGAATACACAAGTGGTATTCAAATTACTCAAGTTCAAACCCAGAAAGCTGACCCACCTGATCAAGTTATAGATGCATTTAGAGATGTACAAGCAGCTAGAGCAGATATGGAAAGATCGAAAAATGAAGCTGAAGCTTATGCCAATGATGTTATTCCAAGAGCTAGAGGGGAAGCGGCAAAAATTTTACAAGCAGCCGAAGCTTATGAAAAAGAGGTTGTTGCAAAAGCTGAAGGTGAAGCTAGCAGATTTTTGTCGATCTTTAATGAATATAAAAACGCTAAAGCTGTTACAAAAGAAAGAATGTATTTAGAGACAATGGAAAAAGTTTTAGCTGATATAGACAAAGTATTAATTGATAAGAATGCTGGTTCAGGTGTTGTTCCGTACTTACCATTAACCTGAACTACAATATCTTCAGCGCCTTCAATG
>CABXYU010000035.1 GCA_902516625.1 uncultured Pelagibacteraceae bacterium
CTGAAGTCAATTTTAGTAAAGTGGTTTCAGCAGAACCTAAAGAAATTGATAACAATTCATTTGGATTCTCGTAAATACCCAATTTTTTAGAAAAATTTACCACACTATCAATTCCTAAATTTTGAGCTATTCTAACAGTCATTAAGTTCCTTGATTTTTCAAGTCCTGTTCTCAATGTTGACATCCCATAAAATTTTTTACCATAATTTTCTGGTTTCCACATTTTAAGATCCGATCCTTGATCTAACACTAAAGGAGCATCTAAAACTAATGATGAAGGTGTATATTTATTTTCTAATGCTAAAGCATAAACAAAAGGTTTAAACGCAGAGCCAGGTTGCCTTAAAGCTTGTGAAGCTCTATTAAACTCACTATTTTTAAAACTAAATCCTCCACTCAGCGCTAAAACTCTTCCGGTATAAGGATCCATTACAACTATTCCACCATTAATTTTGGGAATTTGTTTAAGACTAAATTTATTAGATTTTATATTTTCAACATAAATTATATCGCCAGGTTTTAATAAACTGCTAAATTCTTTTTTTGTCCATGAAATATCCTTATACTCTATAATACCTTCAATATTATCATCTGTTTCTATTAATGCTGAAAATTTATCTACTTTTTTTACAATAGCTGTCTTCCAGCCAATAGACTTTTCTAACTTAAATTCTTTTAAATCTTTTTTCCAATTAGAATTAATTTTTCTTTTTGTTAAGACACCCCGCCAACCTTTTCTTTTATCATATTTTATCAAACCACTTCTCAAGGATTTTGTGGCTATTTTTTGCAATTCTATGTTAATTGGGGTATTAATATTAAAACCTTGTTTATAAACTTTTTCATAACTTAATTGGTTAATAATATTTTTTCTAACATCTTCTATGTAATATTGCGCATCTTCTAAAAAGACTTTTTTCTTTTTTTTTAGACTTATTTCTTTATCTTTAAGATTTGTATACTTTTCAAGGCTAATAAAATTGTTATCAAATAAATTATTTAAAACTAAATTTCTTCTAAATTTTGCTAATTCCTTATCTCTATAAGGATTATATTTGCTTGGGGCTTTTGGAAGAGCTGCCAGTAGTGAAGCCTCTTCATAACTTAGTTCTTTAATTGATTTATCAAAATATTCTAAGCTTGCTGCTGCTACTCCATAAGCGCCACTTCCAAGGTAAATTTGATTTAAATATAGTTCTAAAATTCTTTCTTTTGAAAGAGCCCTTTCAATTCTGAATGCTAAAATTGCCTCTTTTAACTTTCTATTGAAGCTAACTTCATTGCTAAGAAGAAAATTTTTAGCTACCTGTTGAGTAATAGTTGATGCTCCTTCTAATCTTTTAGAGGTCAATATATTTTGAATATTATTTATAACAGCTCTTAAAACTCCTTTGGCATCAACACCTGGATGTGAAAAAAAATTTTTATCCTCTGCAGATAAAAATGAATTAATTACTACTTTTGGAATAGAACTATAAGGAACAAAGACTCGTTTTTCTTGAGAAAAATCTGCAACCAAATCACCATTACCAGCATAAACCTTGCTTGAAACAGGAGGTTTATAACTCTTTAAAAATTTATAATCAGGTATCGAGTTTGAGTAACTCCATAAAATACCAAGTAAAAAAATTGATAATAATAGAAAAAAACTAATAAATGCGATCAATATATTTTTAAATAATCTGTTCATTTTAATTCCATTATATAACGGAATTTGTTAAAGATATGGCATGAGAAAACAAAATTTTTAATAAAAATAAGTAATTATATGAAACAATCAAAAATTATATTATGGAAAAAAATTTATATATTGATGCATCGCATCCAAATGAAACTAGAGTTGTTCTTAAATCAGACAATAGTATTGAAGATTACGAATACGAGGGTTTAAAAAACAATCTCATTAAGAATAATATTTATTTAGGTAGGGTTAGTAGAATAGAGCCTTCACTTCAAGCAGCATTTGTTGACTTTGGTAGAGACAGACATGGCTTTTTGTCATTCAATGATATTCAGTCAGATTATTATCAGATTCCAAAAAGCGATTTAGAAATTATAAAACAAGAAGAAGAGAAAGCAAGAGAGGAACTATCAAAAAAAGTTGAACAAAAAGAAGCGGAAGACTTAGCAGAGGGTAAATTAGAAATTGATGACCCAATTGAAAAAAAACAATCAGAGGAGAAAGAAAATTTTGAGGAAGAAAAAAAAGAAAAGGTTAAAACAAAATTTATAAGATACAAAATTCAAGAAGTCATCAAACCAAACCAAGTAATCTTAGTTCAGGTAATTAAAGATGAGAGGGGCCAAAAAGGAGCGGCTCTAAGTACTTTTATATCTATTGCTGGTAAATATATTGTGTTAATGCCTAACACCCCAAAAGGTGGCGGGATATCAAGAAAGATTTTTAATCCTGCAGATAGAAAAAAAATAAGATCAATATTGAATGAAATAGAAATTCCAAAAGAAATGGGATTAATTGTGAGAACTGCCGGTAGTAACAAAACAAAAAATGAAATTAATCACGATCTCACAACACTAATAAATAGCTGGAATCAAATTAAAGAAAATGCATTGAATTCTATTGCGCCTTCTCTGATACATCAAGAAAGTGAGATCATAAAAAGAACCTTGAGAGATATGTATGATGAAAATACTCAAAAAATTATTGTTGAAGGAAATGAAGGATATAAAAAAGCACAAAATTTTATGAAAATGATGATGCCCTCTCATGTTAAAAAAATAAAAAAATATAGAGGTAAAACTCCTTTGTTCATTGAGGAAGGTATTGAACAAAAGCTTAATCAGATATTTGATTCTGAAATTAAATTAAATTCTGGAGGATATTTGGTTATAAATCCTACCGAGGCTCTAGTTTCAATTGATATTAACTCAGGAAGTTCAATTAAACAAAAAAATGTTGAAAGCACAGCCCTAGATACCAATCTTGAGGCAGCTGATGAAATTGCGA
>CABXYU010000036.1 GCA_902516625.1 uncultured Pelagibacteraceae bacterium
TCCTGATGATGAGATAGAATTAATTAACGATGAGGGAAATCAAGTTTGTGAAATTACTTGTTTTGATAAGAATGGTAAATGTGAGTTAGGAATTTTAAATTTAAAGGAAAATAAAAATTCAAACGCAATTCAAGAACTTCTCAAAGGCAAAGAAGAAAGTGTTCTTGTTACAAATCTGCAATTAAAAAAAAGAAACTTAAATATTGATAAGTCTAAAACTTCAATTTTATTTGATGCAGACTCTGAAAGCGGTGAAAAAGTAAAGCTTAAAGCAAAGGATAAATGTTATGTAATATTTGCAGCTCCAAAAAACGAAATGCTGATTCATGATCAGAATCCTTCAGGTGATTTAACGTTATTTATAAAAAGATCAAAAGTTGTTAATGATAAAGAACTTACAGTTATACCTGATCCAATTTATGATCCACTTTACGAGGAAAATATTTTTAGACAAACATGTATATCTTATCAAGTTAAAGAGGGAGATTACATACAAATAATAAGTCCTGCGGGAAGACAATGTTCAGACTTTGTTGCCTTTGATACTAGAAAACTAGATAAAGGTATAGAGAAAGGTCTTGATTGGCAAACTACTAGAACTTTTATGGGAAATACATTCCCTGGTCCGGGTTTATTCTCAAAATTTTATGACACAGATCATGAACCATTAGTTGAAGTAATCAGAGATACGGTGGGTAAACATGATACTTTTAATCTAGCTTGCACTTCAAAATATTATGAAGATGCAGGTTATTTTGGACACCCAAATTGTTCAGATAACTTAACTGACTCAATGTCAAAATTTGGAGTACAAAAACAAAAGGGTTGGCACGCCATAAATCTTTTTTTTAACACTTCGGCTGCAGGATTAAATTCAGTTGTTTCAGATGAATCTTATGCAAGACCAGGTGATTATGTAATGTTTAAAGCATTAAAAGATTTAACAATTGGAACTACTGCTTGCCCAAGTGATATTGATGCATGTAATTCATGGAATCCAACAGATATTTTTGTTAGAACTTACGATAGCAAAAAAAGATTTTCAAAATCTTTTGCATTTAGAATGAAAACTGACTCTGAAAAAAAACTTACAAAAAATTCTGGCTTTTATGATAAGACTTCAAAATTGACAAGAAACTTTATTGATGCGAGAGGATTTTGGTTACCAAATGATTATACAAAACATGGAGTGATAGAAGAATATAATGCTTGTAGAGAAAATGCTGTTTTAATTGATCTTTCTTCATTAAGAAAATTTGAAATTATCGGTCCAGATGCTGAGGAATTAATGAATTACACGTTAACAAGAAATATTAAGAAATTATCTATAGGACAAGTTGTTTACTCATCTATGTGTTATGAAAATGGAATGATGTTTGACGATGGAACTTTACTAAGATTAAGTGAAACCGGTTTTAGATGGATATGTGGCGATGAATATGGTGGGGAGTGGTTAAAAAAAGTTGCAAAAGAAAAAAAATTTAAAGTGAATGTTAAGAACTCAACAGATCAGATAAGTAATGTCTCTATCCAAGGTCCAAAAAGTAGAGAAATTTTAAAGAAAATAATATTCACCCCTCCAACACAGCCATCTATTGATGAGCTAGAATGGTTTAGGTTTACAATTTGTAGAGTTGAAGAACTTCAGGGAATACCCCTAATAGTTTCAAGAACCGGATATACTGGTGAATTAGGTTTTGAAGTGTGGTGTCATCCAAAAGATGCATCAAAAGTATGGGACAAACTTATGGAAGCTGGAAAAAATGATGGACTTATCCCGGCTGGTTTTGCTGCTTTGGATAAACTCAGAATTGAAGCAGGATTAATATTATTTGGTAATGAATTTGATGGTCAACAAGATCCTTTTGAAGCTGGTGTGGGTTTTACCGTTCCTCTTAAATCAAAAGGAGAAAATTTTATAGGAAAAGAAGTTTTAAAACAAAGAAAAGAAAATCCACAAAAAAAACTTGTAGGATTAGAACTTATTGGTAAAGAACCAGCTGGCCATGGTGATTGTGTACATGTTGGAAGAGCTCAAGTTGGAACTATTACAAGTGGATGCTTATCATCAACACTCAATAAAAATATTGCATTGTGTAGAATTGATACTCAATACTCTGAAATTGGGACCGAAGTTGAGGTAGGAAAAATTGATGGTCATCAAAAAAGAATTTCTGCTAAAGTTGTTCCATTCCCACATTTTGATCCTAAAAAGACAAGAGTAAGATCTTAATGGCAAAAACTACAAAAGATTTGTTAGAATTTTGGGAAGATCAAATGAAACTATCTCATATGTCGAGTAATTATTTTTTTAGAAAATCACCTTCTCATTATCACATGATGCTGCTAGTAATGCATGCGTTTAAATACGAGGAAAATTTAACTGTTGAGGAATTGAAAACAAAGCTATTTAAAACATCAAGGCCAAAATCAGCTTTAATGATTAATGAAGCATGTGAAAAAGGATTCTTTTTTTTAGAAAAAGCATCAAACGATCAAAGAAAAAAATTCATAAAACCTAGTAAATCTTTCATTGATGAATTTAATGAATACTTGGAAACATTAAAAAATCTTAGCTTCTAAAGATTGAGTAATTTTATATTTATATTTTTTATATATATAAAAAATTATATATTTACGTCACACGAAAAATAAAGATTGGGTAATGTCATTACCGACAAAAGCAAAAGTAGTTATCATTGGTGGAGGAATTCACGGATTAAGCACTGCTTGGAAACTTTCAGAAACTTATAAAAGTCCAGGTGATATAATAGTCATAGAAAAAGACGATACGGCTGCAGG
>CABXYU010000037.1 GCA_902516625.1 uncultured Pelagibacteraceae bacterium
GAAATGATATGAATAGATTAAGTCCTACAGAAAAAAAATTTGAGGATCATATTGAAAAATTTCTCAATTCTATTGAGTATAAGTCAATAGAATACGAAAAATATGATCGAAATTTATGTTTATTAAAAGATGAACTTTTAGATTTTATTAAACATACTCAAAAAGAAAAATGGGATAAACTTCAAGATATTTATGGAGACGATATTGAAAATAAGGTCTTTAATCGTATTTCATCTGAAATTTCAAGAAGAGGAGCAATAGATGTGCTACGAAATCAAGTTAAAGATAGTAGTGTTTACCTAGATCTTTGTTATTTTGAACCAAAAAGTGACTTAAATCCTGATCATTTAAAATTGTTTAAATTGAATCAATTTAGTCTAATTCGTCAACTTCATTATTCTACAAGAAATGAAAATTCAATAGATATGGTTTTATTTTTGAATGGAATTCCTATTGTTACAATGGAACTGAAAAATCAGTTGACAGGTCAAAACTATAAACACTCAGAAAATCAATATCGTTATAATCGTGATCCAAAAGAACCTCTTTTGCAATTTAAAAGAGTTCTTGTTCATTTTTGTTTAGATAACAATCAAGTTTCAATGACCACAAATCTTAAAGGAGGAAAGACAAGATTTTTTCCTTATAATAAAGATATAGAAAATCCACCTGTTGAAAATGACTATAGATCTTCTTACCTGTGGAAAGAAGTATTAAATCCTAATTCTCTTTTAGATATTATTGAAAACTTTGCTCATGTTTCAAATGAAAAAGAATATTTTTACAATGAAGAAAAACAAAAAGTTGATAGTAAGAAATTTGATGTTCAAATTTTTCCTCGTTACCATCAACTTGAATTAATTAGAAATCTTAAATTACAAACAAAAAAGGACGGCGCAGGTAATAACTACCTAATTCAACACACTACAGGATCAGGTAAATCATATTCTATCGGATGGTTGTCTCATCTACTTACTTCTTTATATAAATCGAAAGATGATAAGAAACGAATTTTTGATAGTATAATTGTAGTAACAGATAGAACTAATTTAGATGATCAACTGAGAGGAACTATTAAATCTTTATCTAAGGTTGATGGAGTAGTTTTTGGTGCAGAAAAAGGATCAAAAGAACTCAGAGAATTTCTTGAAAAGGGTAAGGATATTATAATTACAACAATACAAAAATTTCCTTATATTTCTGAGGATATACTTGCATTAGGAGATAAAAAATTTGCTGTTATTATTGATGAAGTTCACTCCAGTCAAAACGGTGAACTTTCAAAAGAATTAAAAAGAACATTAACAAGAAATGAGGATGAGGAAGATGAGGATTTTACACTAGAATCTTTTCTTGAAGAACAGATTCAAACAAGAGGAAGACAAAAACATATTTCTTTTTTTGGTTTTACAGGAACTCCTAAAGAGAAAACTTTAGAGATTTTTGGAACAAAACAATCAGATAATAAATTTAAACCTTTTCACGTTTATTCAATGAGACAGTCTATAAGTGAAGGATATACTCTTGATGTTCTGCAAAATTACTCAACTTACAAAAGATATTTTAAAGTTAAAGAAGTTAAAGAAGATGCAATTGAGATAGATACAGCACAAGGTACTAAAGAAATTTTTAATTATGTAGACTCTCATGAAATTACTATTGAGAATAAAGTAAAGATAATTCTTGATCATTTTTTCAACAAATCATCGAAAGAAATTCAAGGTAAAAGCAGAGGAATGATTGTTGTAAAAACAAGAAAACTTTGTGTTCAATATTTTAAAGAAATCAATAGACAACTTGATGAGAGAAAGTCAAAATTTAAATGTCTTGTTGGTTTTTCAGGAGAAGTAATTTTAGAAAAAGGTGGTGACAAACATACTGAAAAAAGTTTGAATTTAAGTATTGGTCATGATGGTGATGTACCTTTGGGTCTAAAAAATCCAAAATACAGATTACTTGTTGTTGCAAATAAATTTCAAACTGGATTTGATGAACCTATGCTTCAATCTATGTATATAGATAAATCTTTGAAAGATGTTCAATGTGTTCAAACATTATCTCGTTTAAATCGAACAATGTCAGGCAAGGCATCTACTTTTGTATTAGATTTTGCTAACGATCCAGAGTCTGTTAGATTTTCATTTCAAAAGTTCTATCAAGAGGTTGGTCTTGAAGAAGAAACTGATCCTAATAAACTCTATAATATTCAAACTTTAATTAATGAATTCAAAATATTTTCAAGTAAACAAGTTGAAAAGTTTTGTTCAATATTTTTTGATAAAAATAGAGAAGAGGGCAATCTTCATCCAGTTTTAGATGAAGTTGTTGATAACTGGAATGGATTGGATGATGACGAACAAAGAGAAGATTTTAGACTTAAAGTTGCATCTTACATAAGATTATATAGTTATTTATCCCAAATAATAAATTTTTCGGATGTTGAATTAGAAAAACATTATATTTTTTATAGATACTTATCTAAAAAATTGAAACCAAAAGCAAAAGAGAAAGTTAATATTGAACATTTAATTGATCTTGAGTCATTAAGAATACAAAAGTTGCATGATCATATCGATCCATTAGAGAAGGCAGATCATGACTATAAGGAAATTAAAACAGCACTTGGTACTTATAATCCGCCCACTAAAGACTTGCTTTCAGAAATTGTTGAAACAATTAACTCAAGATATGGAATAAATCTAACTGATGAGGATAAAGTGAATATTGATACTGTTAGACAAAAAATATTTGAAGATGAAGAA
>CABXYU010000038.1 GCA_902516625.1 uncultured Pelagibacteraceae bacterium
GTTTCAAAGGAACAGGCTTGTGTAGATTTGACTAAAAAATTTGACGATTATGATGGGGAAATAATTGTCTCAAAAGAAAGAATTGAGAAAATCAATAAAGAATTAGATCAAAAAACAAAAGATGATATCCAGTTTTCACACGAAAGAGTGAAAAAATTTGCTGAGGCTCAACTAAAAAATTATGGTCAAGATTTTGAAGTTGAACTTTCACCTGGACTTTATGCTGGTCAAAAATTAATTCCTGTAAACACTGCAGGATGTTATATTCCAGGTGGGAGATATGCTCACATTGCCTCTGCAGTGATGAGCGTTACTACTGCAAAAGTTGCTGGTGTTAAAAATATTATTGCATGTAGCCCTCCAAAAGAGGGTGTGGGTGCTCATCCAGCAATTATTTATACCGCTAATTTATGTGGAGCTGATGTAATTTTAAACTTAGGTGGAGTTCCTGGTATTGCTGCCATGACAAATGGTTTATTCAAAAATCCACCAGCAGATATATTAGTTGGTCCTGGTAACCAATTTGTTGCTGAAGCTAAAAGAATTTTATTTGGTAAAGTTGGAATTGATTTATTTGCTGGTCCTACAGAAATTGCAGTCATAGCTGATGATAAAGCTGATTCAGAAATGGTAGCTGTAGATTTAGTTGGACAAGCAGAGCATGGTTATAATTCACCTGCTTGGTTATATACAACAAGTCAAAGAGTTGCAGATGAAGTAATGAAAAGAGTGCCAGAATTGATTGCGGAACTTCCAGAGTTACCAAAAAAAAGTGCTGAAGCAGCCTGGAGAGATTATGGTGAAGTAATTTTATGTGATACCGATGAAGAAATGGCTACAATCAGTGATGAATATGCACCTGAACATTTAGAGGTACAAACACAAAATCTTGATTGGTTTCACAAAAGATTGAAAAACTATGGGTCACTTTTTATTGGTGAAGAAACCACAGTCGCATATGGTGATAAATGTTCTGGAACCAATCACATACTTCCAACTAAAGGTGCTGGTAGATATACAGGAGGATTATTTGTAGGAAAGTTTATTAAGACTTTGAGTTTTCAAAGAATGACAAAAGAGTCTACTAAATCTGTTGGCGCAGCTTGTGCTAGAATTTCAAGATACGAAGGAATGGAAGCCCATGCAAGAACTGGTGATGTTAGATTAAGAAAATACGGATTTTCAAATTAATTTTCTGGCTTAAAAATTAAACATAAACCATTATTACAAAATCTTTTACCGGTGGATGAAGGTCCATCATCAAAAACATGTCCATGGTGAACGCCACAATTGGCACAATGATATTCTATTCTTTTCATGCCAAATGAATAATCTATTTTAGTATTGAATGCCCCGGGCAAAGCTTCTGAAAATGAAGGCCAGCCTGTACCACTGTCAAATTTTGCATTAGATGCAAAAAGTTTTGCTCCACAATTCGCACAATGATAGAAACCTACTCTTTTTTCCTCAAGTAATGAACTTGTAAAAGGCCTTTCAGTTCCCTCATTAAACATTATATCTTTTTGCTCGTCTGTTAGTTTTGGGTTTATAACTTTTTTTGCTGCTGAATATAAATAGTTAAAAGGTAAAAGTATTATTGAAACAAAAGATGCACCTAAGACTTTGAGAGTTTTACGTTTTGTGAACATTTTTAGATTTTAATTTTATCTAAAAAATTATTTCCCCAACTATCTGAACCCTCATCAGATCCATCACAGTCGTGTCTATCAAGCACCTTTCGCGCACCTAACTGTATTAATTTCTCATCAACCTTTCTTCCTGCTCCGCAGAAGATATCATGAGAGCTATCACCCAAGGCACATACACTATATCTTAAATCTTTAAAATTTTTATCTGAGTTTTTTAAGTCATCCCAAAAATCTTCACCATTTGTTGGTAAATCCCCTTCACCAGTAGTTGAGGTCACTATTGCAACATTTTTCATGTTTGAAAGATCATTCATTGTAACTTGGTTCAATTCTAATTGATTAGTTACAAAACCCATTGATTTTGCTTTTTCGTTCAACGTGTTTGCTACATTTTCTGCTGTACCAGACATAGATGCCCATAAAATATTCAATTTATTTTCCATAATAATTTATTTTTTATTTGTTAGAGAAATTTTTTTCCTTATCAGAAATATTTTCTTCTTTAGAGGCACTTTCTTTTTCCTCATTGTACTTTTTAGAGTTAATTCTGTTATCAATTACATTTGCAAAATTATGATTAACATCTCGATGTCCTGCTTCATCATCTCTAATTACTCGAACCACATCTTTTAAAGTTGAATGCAAAGGAAGATTCCAATAATTTATTGCAACTTCTGGAGCAGGCTCGTCAGGAATTGCACCACTTTCTAATTCATGAAGGTATTCTGTATAACTTATCACTGCTTCTTCTTCAAAGTATCCAACAATTCGATGTGCAGTTCTTTGAGAAACTAAATATATTATTGCATAAGTAATTATAAATATAAATTGAGCAATAAGAATTATAAATCTTTCAATAAAAGTTGGTTTAGCAACATGAATAAAAGTCATTAAATGCATTCTTTCATTCTCTGCTTCATCTAACAAAGTTTTTATCCAACCTCGATCATCTTCCATTTTTCTTAAAGATTTTAAATGTAGTAGCATACCTGCTACCATTCCAGGAACTGCTGCAATTGTTTCAAGAACAACTGCTCTAT
>CABXYU010000039.1 GCA_902516625.1 uncultured Pelagibacteraceae bacterium
CTAAAAGGGAGGTAAATGAGAGAAAAGATGATTTTAATGAAATTTATGATGAATTTATAAATCGAAAGGCTCAAGAGCAATCAAGTAGGTGCTCGCAATGTGGAGTGCCTTTTTGCCAAGTGCATTGTCCGCTGAGTAATAACATTCCAGACTGGTTAAAATTAACTGCTGAAGGCAGATTAAAGGAGGCTTATGAACTTTCTCAAAGCACTAATAATATGCCTGAGGTATGTGGAAGAATATGCCCACAAGACAGATTATGTGAGGGCAATTGTGTGATTGAGCAATCAGGTCATGGGACAGTTACAATAGGTTCTATGGAAAAATACATCACTGATAATGCCTGGGAACAAGGTTGGGTAAAACCAATCCAAGTAAAATATGAGAAGGAACAAAGTGTAGGAATAATAGGTGCAGGACCTGCAGGATTAGCAGCTGCAGAACAATTAAGAAAAGATGGATACAAAATAACTATTTATGATCGATATGATCGTGCAGGAGGATTACTCATATATGGTATTCCAAATTTTAAATTAGAAAAACACGTAGTTCAAAGAAGAACACAACTTTTAAAAGATGGAGGAATAGAATTTATACAGAATTTTGAAGTAGGTAAAGATGCTACTTTGGATCAACTTAGAAAAAAACATGATGCAATTTTAATTGCTACAGGTGTTTATAAACCAAGAGAAGTTAAATTACCTGGGAATGATTTGAATAATATTTTCCCAGCTATGGAATTTTTAACAGCCTCAAATAAAAAAGGTCTAGGTGACAAAGTAGATTTGTTTGACAAAGGTATTCTAAATGCCGAGGGAAAAGATGTGGTAGTAATAGGTGGGGGAGATACTGCTATGGATTGTGTAAGAACATCCATCAGACAAAAAGCTAAATCTGTCAAATGTCTTTATAGAAGAGACAAAGAGAATATGCCTGGATCAGCAAGAGAAGTTGCAAATGCTGAAGAGGAGGGAGTTGAATTTGTTTGGTTATCAAGTCCAAAAGAATTTAGGGGTAAAAACAAAGTTGAAAATTTAATAGTTGATCAAATTAAATTAGGTTTACCTGATGATTCAGGTAGAAGAAGACCTGAAATTCAGGAAGGCTCTGAATTTGAGTTAAAAGCTGATATGGTAATTAAAGCTTTGGGATTTGATCCGGAAGATCTACCAGTTCTTTTTGATAATAGAGAATTACAGGTTACCAAATGGGGAACTATTAAGACTGATTTTGATACAATGGAAACAAACCTTAAAGGAGTTTTTGCTGCAGGAGATATTGTTAGAGGAGCATCACTAGTTGTATGGGCTATAAAAGATGGAAGAGATGCAGCTGCAGCTATTAAAGTTCATTTAGAAAAAATTGAGATAAATAAATCAAAAGTAGCATAATGAAAATTTATAAGAAGAATCTTGAATTACTAACTAAAAATCATGTTTACTCTAAAGATATGGAACATGATGCTTGTGGTGTTGGTGTAATTGCCTCAACAGAGGGAAAAAAATCTAGAGCTATAGTAGAATATGGAATCGAAGCATTAAAAGCAGTTTGGCATAGAGGAGCAGTTGATGCTGATGGAAAAACAGGTGATGGAGCAGGAATACACGTTGAAATTCCTAAAGATTTTTTTATCGAAAAGATACAAGTAACAGGTCATGACTATGACAATTCTGAAATTTGTGTTGGAATGATTTTTTTACCCAAGAATGATTATTCTTCACAGGAAAGTTGTAAAACAATAGTTGAGAGCGAATTAACAAAAAATAATTTTAGTATATATGGCTGGAGACAAGTTCCTGTAAACCCCAAAGTTTTGGGTGAAAAGGCTCTTCAAACTGTGCCAGAGATAATCCAGGTTTTATTCAAATCTAATGATCAAAATTTGTTAGATAAAGATTTAGAGAGAAAAATTTATGAGACTAGAAAAAGAATTGAAAACAAGGCCTTCAATGCTTCATTAAATAATTTTTATATTTGTTCAATGAGTTCAAAATCAATAATTTATAAGGGTCTATATTTAGCTGAGGCTATATCAGATTTCTATCTTGATTTGCAGGATAAAAGATTTGTATCAAGATATGCAATTTTTCATCAAAGATTTTCTACCAATACTGCACCGAGTTGGAGTTTAGCGCAACCTTTCAGAGCGGTTGCTCATAATGGAGAAATAAATACTTACAAAGGAAACAAAAATTGGATGAAAGTTCATGAGCAAGAAATGAGTAGTCCTCTTTTTGATAATGTAGAAAATTTAAAACCTGTAATCCAAAAAGGAGTTTCTGACTCTGCTGCTTTAGATAATGTGTTTGAATTGTTAAACAAATCAGGACAATCAGCACCATTAGCTAAATTGATGTTAATTCCTGACGCATGGTCAAAGAAAAATAAGACTTTACCTAAAAACCACCAGCAATTGTTCAATTTTTTAAATAGTACTATGGAACCTTGGGATGGA
>CABXYU010000040.1 GCA_902516625.1 uncultured Pelagibacteraceae bacterium
TAGGCCTCACTTATACTTTCACGACTTTTAACTGTGTGCATATACGAGCATTTAGCTGAAGTTGAGAATTTTCTAACTGCTCTAATTTCCTCAATTGAAGCAACATCAAACTGCTCTATACCACTTTTTAAAAGAGTTTTGATGACTTCAGGATGAGGATTTGTTTTTACAGCATATAAAATTTTTCCTGGAAATTTTTTTCGAAAGTAATTTGATGCAGAAAGAATGGATTTCTTTCTGATGCAATAAACCGGTTTTTCTGGTCTCAGCTGATTTACCAAATCTTCAACTGACTTAAATTTTTGCATTTAAAATGCTCCCTAAAAAAATTTAACAAAAAAAAGTCTTTATTATTATTATAAAAAACTTTAGTATTTGCAGCAATTAATTCAATAGTTATTCAATGTAAAGTAAATAATGACCTATTGAATTGTGGAAAAAAATGACCATATCAGTATCATGAAAAACGAAATTACACTGCAAAATCTAAGTGATTTTGATAATAAATCCTTACTGATTGTTGATGACGATAATCCTTTCCGGGAAAGGTTAGCTAGGGCTATGGAAAAAAAGGGTTTTGAGGTCATTCAAGCTGAAGGTGTACAAAAAGGGATAGATTCGGTTAGAGCAAAGAAGCCAGGATTTGCGGTTGTGGATTTAAGATTAGGTGATGGAAATGGACTTGAAGTTGTGAAAGAAATTCAATCTTCTAATGCGTCAAGTAGAATAATTATGTTAACTGGATATGGAAATATCCCAACTGCAGTTGCAGCCATCAAAGAAGGTGCTATAGATTATTTAGCAAAACCAGCTGATGCAGATGATGTTGAAAAAGCTCTTCTAGCAGATCCTGCAAAAAAAGCAGCACCCCCAGAAAATCCAATGTCAGCAGATAGAGTAAAGTGGGAACATATACATAGAGTTTTTGAATTATGTAACAGGAATGTATCTGAAACTGCAAGAAGATTAAAGATGCATAGAAGAACTTTACAGAGAATACTTTCTAAAAGATCTCCTAAATAAATTTTCTCAATTTTAAAAGTTTTTTAGATAGCACGGTTAATAAAGTAATTTTAAAAAGCTCAGCTATTAAAAAGGGCATCACACCTAACTCAAAAATAGGTTTATCCCAGCCAATAAGTATACCCAACCATAAAACTCCCAAAATATAAATTGTTGATACAGACAATATTAATTTCAAAAAAATTATTAAATAATTATCTTTCTTACTTATAAATGAGGTAAAAAAACATGCAGCAAGGAACCCAATTAGATATCCCATTGTAGGACCTGTGAAATAAACTAATCCAACACCTCTTTCAGGAGAATTAGAAAAAACTGGCAAACCAATTATACCCTCTAACAAGTACAAACTGATCGTTGCAAAAGCGATCTTATAACCAAAACTTAACCCAAGTAGCAAAACTACAAAAGTTTGCATAGTCATAGGAACTGGATAAAAAGGTATTTTCACTTTCGCAGAAATCGCAAGAATTATTGATCCAAAAAAAATTACAAGTAATGATTTAATTAACTGTGATTGAGTATTTTGCTTTATAAGTTGCATAAAAAATAATACTCTTATTTTAATCTATAATCTATATTTATTTGTAATGAGTAAAATTCAAAAAACTGATCACTTTTATCTTATTGACGGTTCAGGATATATATTTAGGGCTTATTATGCACTTCCACCTTTAACAAGAAAAAGTGATGGATTACCTACAGGAGCGGTAAATGGTTTTTGTAGTATGCTTTTTAAATTACTTGAAGATTCCAAATCAAATCAAAACTTACAAAAACCAACGCACTTTGCAGTAATTTTTGACTCTGCTAGGAAGACTTTTAGGAATGAAATATATAGTGATTACAAAGCAAATCGATCTGAAGCACCAGATGACCTAGTTCCTCAGTTTGAGTATATTAGAAAATCTGTATTGGCGTTTAATTTACCATCAATTGATTTACCAAATTACGAAGCAGACGATTTAATAGCTACTTATACTGATCAAATTTTAAAAATTGGTGCAAAAGTGACAATAGTTTCATCTGATAAAGACCTTATGCAGTTATTTAAAAAAGATGTCCGTATTTATGATCCAATGAAAAATAAATTTATTACAGATGAAGATGTTAAAAAAAAATTTGGTGTAAACTCGAGTAAAGTAATTGATGTTCAAGCATTGGCCGGAGATAGCAGCGACAATGTTCCTGGTGTACCTGGGATCGGTGTAAAAACTGCAGCAGAATTGATAAACAAATATGGTGATTTAGAGAATCTTTTGGCTTCCGCTAAAGAAATTAAA
>CABXYU010000041.1 GCA_902516625.1 uncultured Pelagibacteraceae bacterium
ATTACTGATATATACTAAAATGAGACAATCAATACTTAATTACTTTAAAATTTTATCTTATCTTTTTTTTAATTCTGCTTGTGCAGCAGCTAACCTAGCAATTGGCACTCGATAAGGTGAACAAGAAACATAATTCAACCCTGCCCTAGAACAAAATTCAATACTTTTTGGATCGCCACCATGCTCACCACAGATACCTAATTTTATTTTTTTATTTTGTTTTTTTCCTTGAGTTACTGCTATTTCAATTAAATCTTCAACTCCTTCGTCTATTGAAATAAAAGGATCTATAGAGAATATTCTATTATCAATATAATCATTCAAAAATTTACCACTATCATCTCTACTTATTCCAAATGTAGTTTGAGTTAAATCATTAGTTCCAAAGCTAAAAAATTCAGCATGTTTTGCAATTTCTTGTGCTTTAATTGCTGCCCTTGGTAATTCTATCATAGTGCCGACTAAATAATCTACTTTTATTTTATTCTCTTTTTCTACTTGTCCTGCAACACGAATTACTAAATCTTTCAAAATTTTAATTTCAGCTTCAGTTGAGACAAGCGGTATCATTATTTCTGGAAAAGCAAATTTTTGTTTATTCTTTTTTAAATCAGACAAAGCTTCAAAAATCGCCCTACATTGCATTTCATAAATTTCTGGAAAAGAAATTCCCAATCTACAGCCCCTATGACCAAGCATGGGGTTTTGTTCGTGTAATTCATCTATTCGAGACTCTACTTCTTTAATATCATATCCAACCACTTCTGCTACTTCAGAAATTTCCTTTTTAGATTTAGGAAGAAATTCATGAAGTGGTGGATCTAGTAATCTTACGGTAACTGGTAAGCCATGCATAATTTTGAAAATTTCTAAAAAATCTTTTTTTTGGTGGGGTAAAAGTTTTTTTAATGCTTTCGCTCTATCCTCTTGAGTTTTTGATAAAATCATCTCTCTTACAGACAAAATCCTTTCCTCCTCAAAAAACATATGTTCTGTTCTACAAAGCCCAATTCCTTCTGCACCGAAATCTCTCGCAATTTTAGTATCGAATGGTGTTTCAGAATTAGTTCTTACTTTTAGCTTTCTTATATTATCAGCCCAATTCATAATTTTTGAAAAATCTCCAGAAATTTCTGGTTTAACTGTAGGAACATTTCCTAAAATAACTCTTCCCGAAGAACCATCGATAGTTATTATATCACCCTCTTTAACCTCTATAGTTGAAGTTTTAAAGATTTTTTGATCATAATTTATGTCAATCTCACTAGAACCAGAGACACAAGGTCTTCCCATTCCCCTTGCAACGACAGCTGCATGACTAGTCATACCGCCTCTTGCTGTTAAAATTCCTTTGGCAGCATGCATCCCTTGTATATCTTCCGGAGATGTTTCTACCCTAACCAAGATAGTATCCTGCATCATGTCACTCAATCTCTCTGCTTCCTCTGAACTAAAAACAACTTTGCCACTCGCTGCGCCTGGAGATGCAGGTAAGCCATTAGCTATTACTTTTAAATCGCTTTTTTCATTAAGAGTTGGATGCAACAATGTATCGAGAGAATTAGGATCTATTCTCAAAACTGCTTCATTTACAGAAATTAATTTTTCTTTAACCATTTCAACTGCAATTTTTACTGCTGATTTTGATGTTCTTTTGCCTGAGCGAGTTTGTAATATCCATAGTTTTTTATTTTCAACAGTAAACTCTACATCTTGCATATCTTTGTAATGTCTTTCTAATTTTTTAAGAATATTCCTTAATTCATTAAAAACTTTTGGCATAGACTCTTCCATAGATGCTTCTTTTGCTTTTGCATCTTTTTTGGCTTTATAAGTTATATATTGTGGGGTCCTGGTTCCAGCTACAACGTCTTCTCCCTGAGCATTTATTAAGTATTCTCCATAAATATCTTTTGATCCATCCGATGGATTTCTTGTGAAAACTACTCCTGTTGCACAATCATTTCCCATATTTCCAAAAACCATAGATTGCACATTTACAGCTGTTCCCCACTCAGACGGAATTTGATTAAGTTTCCTGTAAACCTTGGCACGATTACTTTCCCACGACAAAAAAACTGCGCTTATGGCTCCTAATAATTGGTTATTAACGTCTTGGGGAAAATCTTTTTTGGTTTTTTGTTTT
>CABXYU010000042.1 GCA_902516625.1 uncultured Pelagibacteraceae bacterium
TTGGTGAAGCTCTTACAAAAACGATAGCTATTTTCCTAGATGACTCTTTTAATGTATTTATAAAATCATTTGCTCTTTTTCTCTCATAACTTTCTTTTTGAAAAATTTTAATTAATTTGTGATTTTTAAAAATTTCAATTAAATATGAAGTTAACACTCCTGCTCTTTGCATTTGCTCATTAACAACTTTTGTCATTCTTTTTCCCAACACTTTAGTTGCTATACTAGCTAATGGTATCATGATAATTGCAATCAATGAAAGTTTCCAATTTTGATAAAACATTACCGATAATAATCCGATCAAAGTCAAACTATCTTTAAACAAGTTTAAAATTGCTGTGCTTATTAGGTTTACAATCATATTTACATCATTCATTAAATTTCCCACGAACTTACCAGAATGTTTTCTATCCACCAATTGAGTATCAGCAGAAATCATTGACGCAAACATATCTGTTTGAATATCTTTCTTTACTTCTTCAGAAACATTAATCATAATTATCTTAGCGAGATACAGTGATCCACCTTTTATTGTGAAAGCCAAAACAATTAGAAAGGGTATTACATACAGAAGTGTTTCTGATTTATTTATAAAGAGTTCATTAATTGCTGGATCTAACAAATATGCAACTGCTGAAGTGCTAGCAGCTAGAGTTAATGAAAAGAATGCTGCTAGAATTATATTTTTTAAATATTTTTTTGTATAGTTTTTATATAATCGTTTTAAAATTTCTTTATTATTCATATTTAAAATTTACCTATAAATAAGCTAAAAAAAATTAAAAATCCCAAAAAATTATTTGATTTAAATATTGTTAAACAGCTATTTGCTATCTTGATTTCAAGTTTTTTGAGTTGATAAAAAAATAGTTGAAAAATTATTAGCAGAATCATGACATAGAATAAAATGTTATATTCCATAAAATAACCTACTGTTGATAAAGATATAATCAAAATTGTGTAGCATATGAATAAAAATTTGAATGGGCTTTTTTTAAATTTAATTGAGGTTGATTTTAATCCAATAATTTCATCGTCTTTTATATCTTGATATCCATATATTGTGTCGTAACCTAGTGTCCAAAATATGGCTCCAAAATATAAAATTAATGGAATTATACTTATATAATTATTAACTGACGTCCAGCCAAGAATTAAACCATAATTAAATGTAATTCCTAAAAAAAGTTGTGGCCAATATGTAAATCTTTTCATCAATGGATAGGTAAACGCTAACGGCATCGATGCGAGTGCCAAGAAAATTGTTAAATTATTAAAATTGACAAGAACTAATAAAGCTACCAAGCAGAGAAAAATTGAATAAATAATAGCCTTAGTAATTGTTACTTTTCCTGATGCAATCGGTCTATTTTTTGTCCTAAAAACTTTTCTGTCAAACTTTCTATCTAAAATGTCATTTACTATACATCCTGCAGATCTCATCAATACAGCTCCAAGAAAGAAAAGAATTAGATAGAAAATATACAAATTTATATTAGTAGAAAAATCAAAACCTATTGTTAGACCCCATGCGCAAGGCCAAAAAAGCAACATATACCCTATAGGCTTCTTTAATCTTGTAAGTTCGATAAATAAGTTTATTTGGTTCATAAAATTTACTTGTAAATAACAAAGCCAAGATTGATAATCAAACTGATTCGTATGAATATAGACTACACAGTTACTGCATTGATGTTTCCGGCTATTCCCTTGTTGATGGCAGTTTATAGCAATCGATTTCACTCTTTAAGTATACTAATCAGACAGCTTCATGATGAACATGTATACGAAAAACATATTCCACCAGAGTGGAAAAAACAATTTATTAATTTAAGTGGTCGGATTACTCTTTTAAGATGGACAATTTTGTTTGCAGCATTTGGTTTTTTATTTAATATGCTTACGGTTTTTGCTCTTTATCTAGACAGTCTTTTAATAGCGAGAGTGATTTTTGGTTCATGTTGCTTATCAATGATTATTTCAATATTATTTTTTATTAGGGAAATACATATTTCAACAAATGCTCTAAAACTTCACATGTCTGACATGGATGTAAAAGTTGATTAGGGTATAATAATTGCTGGTCCTAAGATCTTTCTATT
>CABXYU010000043.1 GCA_902516625.1 uncultured Pelagibacteraceae bacterium
GTTTAAAATTATCTTTAAATTTTTCTTTTTTGATAAAACCAACGTAATTATCAAAATTTGTTTTTACTTTAACCCAATCCCGATTTTTCTTTAAAATTTTGAATTTTTCTCCATATAAAATTTGTGACACAACCTCTGCAGTTTTTTTTGGCCTTGAATAAATATTAGAAAAAGAGGAATTAAAAAATTTATTTTTCATTGATTTGTAGTTTATTTCTAATGATCCATAAAATTATTAAAGATGGTATGACCATAAGTGCTGTTAAAATAAAGAATATTACCCAATCACCATTTAACCAATCTACAAGAGCCCCTGAGGAAGAGGCTAAGGTCGTTCTGCCTGCAGTTCCTATAGATGCAAGAAGTGCATATTGTGTTGCTGTATAAGCCCTATCTACCAATAAGGAAATAAAAGCTACAAAAGCTACTGTTGCAAATGCAGCTGCTATGTCATCAAAAATTACTGTTATCGCAAAAAGAAACTCTGATTTATCACTCCAAGCTAAAACACTAAATAAAAGATTTGTAGATGCCATTATTATTCCTGCAAGGAACATTGCTTTTAAAACGCCAGATCTAATTACAAAAAGGCCGCCAAGGAGTGTGAAGATGACAGTTGTTAGCCATCCTAAAGTTTTAGAATAAATTGCAATGTCTGTTTTACTAAATCCAATTTCTTTATAAAAAATGATAGACATCCTACCAAGAAACGCCTCGCCCACCTTAAATAAAAAAACAAAACCTAAAATACCCAAGGCAATTGAGAATCCATTTTTCTTAAAAAAGCTAATGATAGGACCACCTATAGTACCTCCAATCCAAGTTAAAAATTTTGTGAATAAGTTTATTTTTTTAAATTTATTTAAAATTAATTTATCATTTTCATTTTGTTTATTTTTTCTATCTAAATTATCTGACTCATTTACAAACATTAAACCAATATTCATTATGATAACTAAAATGCCTAAAATCAAAAATGTTAATTGCCAATAGTTTTCAAAGCCCGCCACCTGAAGAAATTCAGCTGAAAAAAGAGATAGAACGCCACCTAATTTGTAACCTGTCCACCAGCCTACCACGGCCATTGCAGCTCCTGCTGCCATAGATCTTCCTTCGTTCTCACCTATTTGTTCAATCCTTAGTGCATCAACAGTTATATCTTGTGTTGCTGATGCAACAGCAATAACTAGTCCCACAGTAATTACTAATGCCAAATTCTCAGATGGATTTAGAATACTCCAAAAAATTAGTGCAAATAGAATTATTCCTTGCATTAAAACGATCCAGCTACGTCTATGACCAATTTTTTTTGTCAAGTAAGGAATTTGTACTCTATCGATCAATGGGGCCCACAAATAATTAAATGCATAAACTCCAAAAATTAGTCCTGCCCAACCAATAGTTGATCTACTTAACCCATCTTCTTTTAACCAAAGACTAAGGCTACTTCCAATGAGAACCCATGGAAATCCTGAAATTGCACCCAACAATAAAATCTTAAACATTCTTTTATCAAAATAAACCATGAACATTTCAGAAAAAGATTGTTTCTTGATTTCAAACATTTTTAGTTTCTCCAAAAAGAAGGTAAAAATAATACTAAAATTGCAAATAACTCTAATCTACCTAGTATCATACCAAGAGACAAAATCCACTTAGATACATCAGGCAATGAAGAGAAGTTGCCATTAGGTCCAATTATTGATCCTAGGCCAGGACCTACATTTGATATAGATGTCGCTGCACCAGAAATTGATGTAATAAAATCAAGACCAGTTAGCGAAAGCAAAGCTGTAATAATAAAAAAAATTACTAGATACATATAAATAAATGAAATTATCGAAGCAATAAATTTGTTATCTACAGGACTCTGATTGTACTTGAGAATAAAAACTCCTTTGGGATATATAATTTTTTTTAGCTGGTTTGAAATAAATGAGTATAAAATTTGAACCCTAAATATTTTAATTCCACAGGTTGTTGATCCTGCACATCCTCCTATAAACATTAAAACTAAAAACAGGATTAGTGGAAATCCACCCCAATTATCAAATTGAGCATTTACATAACC
>CABXYU010000044.1 GCA_902516625.1 uncultured Pelagibacteraceae bacterium
CTAAGAAAAAAGCTAAGAAAAAAGCTAAGAAAAGAAGAAGAAGATAATTACTTAGTATTCTTTATTAAAAACGCTTCTCATAACGATCCACGTGTGAGAGGCGTTTTTTTTTACTCTAAATTTTCTTCCTCTGTTTCAGAGATAGGCTCCTGATCAGTCATGTCTGATGAAGTCTCACCAGTTTTCGCCACAGGAGAATTTTTTGGTTGAGTTTCTAAATTCCTTTTAAGAGCTTTATCTAACTTTTTTTGTGTATCTTCAGTTGAAATATTTAATATAATTTGAAATTCAGATAATACTCTTTCATAAGCTTTCTCAAAAAGTTGTCTTTCACTATATGATTGATCAACCATTAAATCATCACCTTTGTTCAAATCTCTTACGACCTCAGCCAGTTCATAAATTTTTCCAGAGGAAATTTTTGCCTCATACTCTTGCGCTCTTCTGCTCCACATGGATCTCTTAATTTTTGGCTTACTTTTGAGAATAGAGATACATTTATTTACTTGATTTATTGTTGCCAAAGGACGAAGGTGCGATTGCTTATTAACCGGCACCATACCGTTTGCTTTATCTTTTTCAAATTTTATAACATAAGTCTCAACATCTATACCACCTATATTAATTTTTTTAAATTCAGAAATTTGACCAACTCCGTGTTTTGGATAAACCACGTAGTCTTTTATTTTATATTCTCTCTTTTCTGTTTCCTGTTTCTTTACTTTCTTAATTTCTGGTTTGACTTCATTAGTCTTAGAAATTCTCAAATTATCAGTTTTATTATCTTTATTTTTATCATCAATTTTTGTTATTTTTTTTAAGTTTTTTTTTAATTTTGATTTAAGCTTTTTGCTTTTAATTTGGTTTGTTTTTTTTAATTTAACAACTTTTTTTTTGGTAACTTTTTTTTTGATCTTTTTAGATTTTTTTTTAAATGTTTTCTTTAAAATATTTTTCAAACTTATTTTGCTCATCTTTATATTTTTCATGATCCGATGGAGGATCTTTTTTTTCTGTTATATTGGGCCAGATTTCAGAATACTTTGTATTGATTTCTAACCACTTTTCGCTACCAGGTTCTGTATCAGCTTTTATTGCCTCAACAGGACATTCTGGTTCACAAACGCCACAATCTATACACTCATCAGGTTTAATTACAAGCATATTTTTTCCCTCATAGAAGCAGTCTACCGGACAAACATCTACACAATCCATTAGTTTACATTTAATACATTTGTCGTTTACTACGTAAGTCATGTGCTGATTTTGTTTTTAATTTTTTCTTTAATATCGCCCATTGTTTTACTGTCAATGTATAATAATCCCGCTAGCCTACGCATCAAACTAGTTTCATAAATGTCAGCTTCATCATTTGAGTAAATAATTTTCCATAAAGCTTCTATTATCTTAATTTTATCTTCTTCTTTCAAATTTTTAACCTCTTTAGTAAAATCTAAAATTTGGTTAGCATTTTTTTCAATTTTTTTGGCATCAATTATGATATTTTTAATATGCTCATTTTTCGCACCTAATTGTAAAATTGTTTCCTCGATTATTTTTTCCTCGGTTTCTGAATAATTTTCGTCAATTTTAGCTGCGTGAATTAATAAAGCTGCCACTTTACTTAAATTTTCACTACCTACATCTTTATTGTTTTTTTTAAAAAACATATTTTTTAATTAAAACTTATATTTTTTAAGACACCAAAAGGACTTTCTTTTTTACTTTTTTTATCAAATTTCTTTTTAATACTTTTCCTTGGCATATATATAAAGAAAATTTCACCATTTTCTTCTTTAACCCTATAACTCATTTTTTTAAGAAGCTTTCTAAAGTTTTCCTTGCTGCATCCTAGTAGATTTATCATTTCAGGGGTCATCTTAATTTCTTTTTCTTTATTTGAATTTATTATCTGCATAAATAATCTCTCTAAAATATCAATTCGAACAAAAAAATTATCAAATTTTTCAAAACCACAGAGTAACATGAAATCTTTATCAT